>CALROE020000292.1:0-5338 GCA_943369715.1 Bradyrhizobium ivorense | reverse complement strand
TCCGAGGCGATCGACAAGATCGTGCCGGCGCAGTATCGCGATCCCGACGGTCACTGGGCCGGCATTTCGATGCGCGCGCGCGTGATCTACGCCTCGAAGGACCGCGTCAAGCAGGAAGCCATCACCTACGAAGAACTCGCCGATCCCAAGTGGAAGGGCAAGATCTGCATCCGCTCCGGCCAGCACATCTACAACAACGGGCTGTTCGCGGCCTATGTCGCCCGGCACGGCGAGGCCAGGGCCGAGGAATGGCTGCGCGGCGTGAAAGCCAATCTCGCGCAAAAGCCCTCCGGCGGAGATCGCGAGGCCGCGCGTGACGTCGCCGCCGGCAAATGCGATATCGGCATCGGCAACACCTATTACTGGGCGCTGATGATGAACAAGGATCCCGACAAGAAGCCGTGGGCGGAAGCGACCCGCGTCGTGCTGCCGACCTTCAAGGGCGGCGGCACCCACGTCAACCTTTCCGGCGTGCTGCTGGCCAAACACGCCCCCAACCGGGCCAACGGCGTCAAGCTGATCGAATGGCTCGCCGGCGAGAAGGCGCAGCAGATGTATGCCGACCAGAACTACGAATATCCGGTCCGCGCCGGCGTCGCCATCAATCCGACCATCGCCGGCTACGGCAAGCTCAACGCCGATTCGCTGCCGATCGCGAAGATCGCCGCCAACCGCAAAGCAGCCTCGACACTGGTGGACAAGGTCGGTTTTGACAATTGAGCTCTCCCGATTGCGGCCTGCTTCCCCCTCGCCTCAACGCGGAGGGAAGCGGTCGCATGCTTGCGTGACCCGCGGCCCGGCGTGAACCGCGCCACGCCCACAGGACGGGTCGCGGCGGCTGTCGCGGTGGCGACCGCGATCCTGGTCGCCGCACCCGTGATCTCGATCATCTCGCTTGCGATGCATCCTGCGCCTGATCTGTGGCAGGATCTGATGGCCTATGTGTTGCCGCGGGCCATGCTCGACACCGCGCTGCTGCTGGGCGGCGTCGGCGCCCTGGCGCTCTCGATCGGCGCCGGCACCGCGTGGCTGATCTCGCTGCATGATTTTCGCGGCCGCGCGTTGCTGGTGTGGCTGATGCCGCTGCCGCTGGCGATTCCGACTTATCTCGCCGCCTACGTCTACGCCGATTTGTTCGAGCCGCTGGGGCTGGTCCACCGCACGCTGGCGATCTGGTTTCCGCTGCGCGACCTGGTCGGCGCGCTGCCCAATTTGCGCTCGATGCCGGGCGCGATCGTCGTCATCGGCCTCGTGCTCTACCCTTACGTCTATCTTTCGGCGCGGACCATGTTCCAGTTGCAGAGCGCCGAATTCGCAGAGGCTGCCAGAACCCTCGGCGCCAAACGCTGGACCGTGTTCTGGCGCGTCTCGCTGCCGATGGCGCGGCCGGCGCTGGCGGTGGGCGTGGCGCTGGTATCGCTGGAAACCCTCAACGACATCGGTGCCAGCGAATATCTCGGCGTCCGGACCCTGACGGTGTCGATCTTCAGCACCTGGCTCAACCGCGGCAGCCTCGCCGGCGCCGCCCAGCTTTCCTGCTTCATGCTGGCGATCGTCGCCGCCCTGATCGCGATCGAGCGCTACGGCCGCCGCAATACGACGGCGGAGTTTTCCGCCGAAAGTCCGCGGCTGACGCCGCGAACCCGGCTGAACGGCATCAGGGGCGGAGCCGCCTTCGCGGCGTGCCTGCTGCCGGTGCTGCTCGGCTTCGTCGTGCCGGTGCTGTTCCTGCTGCAGCAGAGTTTTGGCCGCGGGCTGCTCGGGAATTTCGACATGGCGCTGGGGCGCGACGCCTTCAATTCGATTGCGTTCGCCACCCTTGCCACGTTGATCGCCCTCGGCCTCGGCTTCGCCACCATCCTGGCCTGGCGCTGGCGGCCGAACCCGCTACGCTTCATCGCCATGAACATCTCGCAGACCGGCTACGCGCTGCCCGGCCTGGTGCTGGCGCTCGGCCTGCTGACGCCGGTGCTCGCCATCGACAACGGGTTGAATGCGATCGCCGGATGGCTGGGACGCTCATTGCCGGGACTGATCCTGATCGGCTCGGGCGCCGCCGTCGTGATCGCCTATGTGATCCGGTTTCTGGCGGTGCCGACCGGGATGATCAAGGCCGGGTTCGAGCGAATTCCGCGCGATTACGACGACAGCGCGCGCGCCGCCGGCGCGGGACAGGCGACGACGTTGCGGAAAATTCATCTGCCGCTGCTGCGGCCGGCGATGCTGGGCGCAGTCATCATCGTGTTCGTGGACTGCCTGAAGGAATTGCCGGCGACGCTGCTGCTGCGGCCGCTCAACGTCGACACCCTGGCGACCTCGATCTATCAGTACGCCAGCCGCGGCAGCTTCGAGGACGGCGCGCTGGCCGCCTTGCTAATCGTCGCCGCCAGCATCGGCCCGGTGGCGTGGCTGACGCGGTTTTCGGACATGCCGAGCGGGCCGGCGTAAAAGTCCGCAGGATGGGCAAAGACGTTCTTATACCAACGGCCTCAAGGACTGACCTTCGCCCAAGTTCTGGTTGTGATTGAGGCGACGCGTTCGGGGTCGTCGGCGAAGAAGTTCCATGCGGCGCAGGATTTGTCGACGATATCGTCGTAGCTTTCGAACACGGTGATGGCGAGTTTGTTGCCGCGCAGATATTCCCAGACATTCTCGATCGGGTTCAGCTCTGGAGCGTAGGGCGGCAGGCGGATGAGCGTGATGTTGCGTGGAACGGCGAGTCGGGCTGCGACGTGATAGCCTGCGCCATCGATGACAAGCGCAGCATGCGCTCCCGGCGCGACACGGCGGCCGATTTCGGCCAGATGCATGGACATGGCATCGGTATCGGCGGCGGGCAGGACAAGCGCCGCCGTAGCGCGGCGTTGCGGACAGACGGCGCCAAAAATGTAAGCCCACTCGTAGCGTTGGTCGCGTGGCGCACGAGGCCGTGTTCCTCGCTTGGCCCAGACGCGGGTCAGCGTCCCTTGCTGACCGATGCGAGCCTCGTCCTGGAACCAGATTTCGATCGGCTTGTCCTTGGCGTGGTCGGGAAGCTGTGCCGTGACCGTCGCGGCGAAGTTTTTTTAAACGCCTCCTGGGCCTCTTCGTCGGCCTGTGGATGGCGCGGACGCACCGAGAGCCGGCGGTAGCCGAGCTTTGCCAATACCTTGCCGACCGAGCGTTCATGCAATGCGACGCCGAAGCGCCGTTCCAGTTCGTCGCGCAAATCCACGCGCCGCCAGCGGACGACCCCATGATGAGCCGGATCGGGGCCAGCCTCAACCAGCCTGGCCAGTTCGGCTTGCTGCTCCGCTGTGAGTTTTGGCGTGGGACCTGGCGTCTTCAAATCGTGCAGGCCGCCCAAGCCCTCGGCGTTGTAGCGATGCACCCAGTCCCGCAGGGTCTGGCGATCCATGCCGCAGCTCTCCGCCGCCGACTTGCGATCCATCCCATCGAGCACCATCGCAAGAGCCAGCATCCGCCGCGCCGCTGAACCATCCCTCTCCCGGCCCGCCGCCGCACGAAGGTCCTTTGCCGTCAAATCACGCCGTATGATCCTAACCGCTCCACCCATCGATCCTGCTCCTCTCTCAAGAGCAAGCATCGAGTCAGAGTTTCCCTGATTTGGGAATCCCAAAATGAGTCAAAAGCCGCGGCCGTTGGTATTACGCCGTGCCCACCATTCAGGATGATGATCGAGGATAGATGGTGGGCACGGCGCGAAGACGCGCCTTTGCCCACCCTACAAGTCCGGCGCGCGCAATGACGAGCGCCTTCAATCCACCTTGATATTCGACGCCTTGATGATCGGCCACCAGCGCTCGGCCTCGGCCTTCTGATAGGCGCGCAAGGCTTCCGGCGATTGCTGGGCCGGTGGCGTGATCCCGATGCCGAGCTCCGCAAAACGCTTCTGCACCTGGGGATCGGCCAGCACCTGCATCATGGTGGCGTTCAGTTTGGCGACGACATCCTTTGGCGTATCCTTCGGCACCCACAATCCGTACCAGAGCGAAGCGAAGAAGCCTGATAGACCCGCCTCGTCGGCGGTCGGGATATCCGGCGACGACGGCAGCCGCGCCTTGCCGGTGATCGCAAAGGGCTTGACGCTGCCGGCCCCGAGCAGCGACCTGAAGTTCGACGACGGCTCGATCATGAAATCGATCTGCCCGGACAGCAGGTCCTGCATCGCCGGTCCGTTGCCGCGATAGGGCACGAACTGGAATTTGGTTCCGGTCTCCTTCTGGAACGAGATGCCGGTGAGATGGCCGGTCGCGCCGACGCCGGCGACGCCGACCGAGGCCGTGTCCGGATTGGCCTTCAGCCAGGCAATCAGCCCCTTCAGGTCGTCCGCCGGCAGGCCCTTCTTGCCGACGATCAGCAGCGGTTCGCTGCCGATCTGGATGATCGGATCGAGATCCTTCAACAGATCGAACGGCAGCGCGTAGAGGCCGCCGGTCAGCATATGCGTGGTCGAAGTGCCGATGCTGAGCGTGTAGCCGTCGGCGGCCGAACGCACGGCGCGGCCGACGCCGAGGCTGCCTGCGGCGCCTCCGACATTCTCGATCACCACCGGCTGGCCGAGAATCGGTCGCATCTGCTCGGCCAGAAAGCGCGCCAGCGTGTCGGTGGCGCCTCCGGCGGGGAATGGCACGATCATGGTGATCGGGCGCGTCGGATAGGTTTGGGCCGCGGCGATGCCGGTCCACGCCGGACCGAGCAGGATCGCAACCAGAATCATCAGCACTCTAGTCATACAGCCCTCCGGTGTGCTCCTGGGGGCGTCCGGATGTTGCCACAATCGGGTGCCCGGCCACGCTTGCCCCTTCAGCTCTGGACCGCTGGAAAACCTCCCAACGCTCTTCACAATCCCGTCACGCTGCCTGTAGTATGTCAACTCATGCTGCTTCGCAGTATTATGGGGGTCAGGAGCGTTACTTGAACGCACATGTCTCGCAAGGCGGTTGGCCGGTGCTGGTGCTGAACGCGGATTTCCGCCCGCTCAGCTATTACCCGCTCTCGCTCTGGTCGTGGCAGGACGCGATCAAGGCGGTGTTCCTCGACCGCGTCAATATCGTCGAGCATTACGACCGCGCGGTGCACAGCCCCTCGTTCGAGATCCAGCTGCCGAGCGTCGTGTCGCTGAAATCCTTCGTCAAGCCGACCACGCATCCAGCCTTCACCCGGTTCAACGTGTTCCTGCGCGACCGTTTTGTTTGTCAGTATTGTCACGCGCATGACGATCTGACGTTCGACCACATCATCCCGCGCTCCAAGGGTGGCCAGACCACCTGGGAGAACGTCGTCGCCGCCTGCTCGCCCTGTAACCTGCGCAAGGGCAATCTGACGCCGCAGCAGG
>CALROE020000291.1:0-5352 GCA_943369715.1 Bradyrhizobium ivorense | reverse complement strand
GTCCATCAGCAGCAGCCGCGGCTTCAACGCCAGCGCCACCGCGATATCGACCAGCTTGCGTTTGCCTTCGGGCAGTTCGCCCGCCTTGCGGTCGGCAACATCGCGGATGCTGACGAGATCGAGCAGATTCTCCATGTCGGAACGCTCGGGCAGATCGTGCAGCGACCGCATCAGGGTAGTGCGCCCGCTGTGCCCGGCGGCCGCGATCAGCAGGTTCTCGATTACCGTGTGGTCGAGAAACAATTGCGGAATCTGGAAGGCGCGCGCAATGCCGAAACGGGTGATATCGCGCGGCCGGTGCGCGGTGATTTCGCGGCCGAGAAACTTGACCGTGCCGGCCTGCGGCTTCAGATAGCCGGTGGCGATGTTGAGGAAGGTGGTCTTGCCGGCGCCGTTCGGGCCGATGATGGCGAGCTTCTCGCCTTCGAGCACGTCGAGATCGACGCCGTCGGCGGCGACTACGCCGCCAAAGCGGATCGCCAGCCCCCTCGCCTCCAGCAGCACCGTCGCCGTCATGACTCATCCCTCGCGGCGGGTTGACGCTTCCACAGGCCGATCAGGCCGTTCGGCGCGAACAGAATGATGACGATGAGCACGACGCCAAGGATCAATTGCCAGGAGTTGGCCAACTGGGCCGATGCATAGAAGCGAACGAGTTCGAACACCGCCGATCCGGCGAAGGCCCCCATCGCATTGCCGACGCCGCCGAGAATGGCGATGAAGACGAACTCGCCCGACTTGGTCCAGTAGGCGAATTCCGGCGTGGCGATCTGCTGGGCGACCGCAACCAGCACGCCGCCGATGCCGCCCAGCGCCGCCGAGACGACGTAGCCGATCAGCAGGACGCGGCGGGCGGAGACGCCGAGATATTCCAGCCGCGTCTCGTTGGACTTGATCGCGCGCAACATGTTGCCGGTCGGACTTTCCAGGAAACGTTGAACGGCGAAAGTGGCCGCGATGGCGATCGCCAACGTCAGATAGAGCAGGACGTACTGGAAGTTCTCGGGGGAGAACGTCATGCCGAACACGGTCGGGCGCGGCACGCGCATGCCGTCCGCCCCGTTGGTGAGATGGAACATCTTCTCCAGCAGCGACCACAGCACCATCGAGAAGGCGAGGTTCAGCATGCCGAAGAAGATCTCGCGGTAGCGGACCACGAAGAGTCCAACCAGCAGACCGAGAATGGTCGCGATGACAGTACCGACGACGAGATAGGCCATGAGATCGCCAACGCCGAGATACTTGCCCCAGAAACCCGCGGTATAGGCGCCGGCGGCGAAGAACATGGCGTGCCCGAACGATACCTGCCCCGCCTGCAGCAGGATGATGATGCCGAGCACCACGATGCCCTTGGCCAGAATCAGAACCACCAGCGTGGCCATGCTGGGAATGAGGATGGGAATCACGCCGGCGGCAAACAGCGCCGCGGCCAGTGTCCAGGCGAGAGCGGATGATCTGTTGGACATCAGATCTTCCTGAGCTTGGTGGCGCCGAACAGGCCTTCGGGACGCACCAGCAGCACCGCCACCATGATCAGATACGGCACAAGCACCTCGAATTCCGGCTGCAGATAGATCACGAAGGCGCGCGCCATGCCGATGGCCAGCGCGGTGATCGCGGTGCCCTCGATCTGACCGAGGCCGGCGGTGGCCGCCACCGCGAACGACAACACGATCATCTCGGTGCCCATGCCCGGCACCAGCGAGGTCGTCGGCGACGCCAGCGCGCCGCCAAGCGCGGCCAGCGTTGCACCGATCACGAAGGTGATCAGATAGACCTTTTGGGCGTTGATACCGATGGCGGTGGCGGCCTCACGGTCCTCGGTGACCGCCAGAATGACGGATCCCATCAAGGTCCGGCGCAGGAAATAGCGAAGCCCGAACAGCGCCAGCACCGCGACGATCGGCAGCACGATGACCTGATAGGACGTGTAACTGACGCCAAAGATCGAGACGTTTGGCAGCAGTTTCAGCGGCTCCGCCGCATAGATCGGCTGCACGCCCCAGATCATGCGCTGCAGATTGTCCATGATCATGAAGACGGCGAAGGTGATCAGGAGCTGCAGCACCTCCTCGCGGCCGTAGACCCGGCTCAGCAGCAACCGCTCGATCAATCCCCCGGCGACGATGCCGATCACCAGGGAAGCCACCAGCAGCGCCGGATAGGTCAGCCACGGCGAGATCGGCGTCACCAGCAGGCTGAGGGTCGCAGCGAGGTAAGCGCCGAACGCGTACAGGCTGCCATGCGCGACATTGACGATGCGCAGCACGCCGAAGATCAGGCTGAGGCCGACCGACACCAGGAACACCAGCGCCGCATAGGACAGGCCATCGAGGCTGGCGAGAACGAATAGCGTGGAGTTCATTGGGAATACAAAGTTAGGGGTGAGATCGGGGACAGGCTGATCATGCCTGCCCCCTCACAAGGCATCCTGATCTCACTTGCCGTGCTGGAACACCGGCACGTCCATCTTGGCAAAATCGGGCTTCAGGGTCTTCAGCCACTCGACCGATTTCTGGCCCGCCGGAGCGGTGATCTTGGCCGCGTCGAAGATCATCATGTTGTCGAGCACCATGTGATTGAAGCCGTCGGCCTTCTTGGTAACGCCGACAAGCTGCGCCTCGAGGCCCTGATTGTCCTCGGCGCGGAGCTTGACCGGACGGCCGAAGCCGACGAACTCGAGGTTGGGTGCTGCGTCGACCACCTGCTCACGCGTCGGCCACTTGCCGCCGTTGGCCTTGATCGCCTTGTCGTAGGCGCCCTGCAGTGCCGCAAAGGCCTGCGCCATGTGGTAGACTGGATAGATCGGCATACTGCCGGTCTTGGCCTTGAACGCCTCGTTGAAAGCCTTGAAAGCGGCGTCGTTCTTCTTCTCCGGATGCATGAACCAGTGATCGCCGCGGGCGCCGACGATCAGCCCCTCCGGCAGATCCTTGCCGAGCCGCTGAATCGAGGATTCACCGATCCCGAGCACGAAGGTGGATTGCTGCAGCAATCCGCGCTGGCCGGCCTGCCGCACCAGGGTGTCGAGGTCGCCGCCCCATGACGTCGTGAACACCACATCCGGGCGCAGCGCCATCAGGCGCGATACCTCGGTCGAATAATCGGGGGCGCCGAATTTCGGAAACAATTCGGCGACGACCTGCACGTCCGGCTTCATCTGCTTGAGCGCGGTCGAGAATATCTCCCAGCTCTCGCGGCCCCACGCATAGTCCTGGTTCACCACGGCAATGGTCTTGAAATTGGGCTTGGTCTTCAGCAGGTAAATCAGGACAGCCAGCATCTCCGGCGTGGCGTTGGCCTGGCTGCGGAAACTGTAGCGATACTTCTTGGCTTCCAGGATCGAGGCGGCGCCGCAGTCCCACATGAAGTTCAGCATCTTGAGGTCTTCGGCGAGCGGCACCAGCTGATTGCATGACCCCGACGAGATCGAGGCGAAGGTCGCATCGACCTTTTCGTCCTGCACCAGGCGCCGATAGTTCGAAACCAGAGCTTCACCGCCCGCGCCTTCGTCGACGAAGGAAAGCGCCACCGGCACCCCGCCGATCCCGCCCTTCTTGTTGATATCTGCCGCGATCATCTCGGCGGCGGCCTTGCCGGGCTCGCCGAACACGGCCGCCGGACCCGACAGGAACGTGGTAATGCCGATTTTCAGTTCCTTCGGCTTGTCCTGCGCCGTCGCCGGCCCACCGAGGACGCCCAGCAGCAGCGAAACCCCTGCCAGCAATTTAAGTGTCTTGCCCGTTCGTTTCATTATTCACTCTCCCAAACAGTTATGACGTCTTGTTATCGTTGAAGCTCCGCTCGAACCGGCGAAGCCTTTATCCACACCTGCCCGCGAAACTGCCCGGGCTGTCCTTCTTCCCTGCGCCTACGCAGCCTCACTCGCCAGTGCCGGCAGCTTCGGACGGCGTCGAATTCCCTCCTCCACGATCGCGGTGATACGGGCGCGCTCCTCGCCGACCAGCGGCAGGCGGGGGGCGCGGCACCGGTCATTGGAACCGATCGCAATCATTTCCGCGAGCTTGATGTTCTGCACCAGCCTGGCCGAGACATCGATATCCAGCATCGGTTTCATCCATCGGTAGATCGCCCGAGCCTCCTCGAAACGGCCAGCCTTGTACAGTTGCCAGATAGCCACGTTTTCCCTGGGGAAGGCCAGCCCGACTCCAGCAACCCAGCCATTCGCTCCCATCGCGAAGCTTTCGAGGGCGAGATTATCCACGCCGGCAAAGATCCTGTACCGGTCCCCGAGCAGGTTGATGATGTCGGTGACCCGGCGAATATCGTCGGAAGATTCCTTCACCGCCACGAACAGCGGCTCGGCGGCCATCTCGGCCAGGATCGAAGGCGTGATATCGACGCCATAGGCCACCGGGTTATTGTAGATCATGACCGGCAGTCCGCCCGCGCGGGCGACCGCGGTATAGTGGACGATGGTCTCCCGGGGATCGGATTTGTACGGCAGTCCCGGCAGCACCATGAAACCAGCTGCGCCCGCCGCGGCGCCACGCTCCGCCAGCCTTTGCGCGTCCCGGGTCGCGCCGTCGGAGATGGTCAGCAGCACCGGCCGATTGCCGGCCACCGACCGCGCCACGGCCAGGATGTCGAGCTTCTCGTCCTGGGTCAGCGTCGAGGCTTCGCCGAGCGAGCCGCATACGATCAGGCCATCGATCCCGGCGTCGATGTTGAGCTGATAGCAACGGGCCATTTCGGCATGGTCGATGCTGCCATCCTCCCTGAATTTGGTGGTGACCGCCGGAAATATGCCTTCCCAATTCGCCGCTTTCGCCATGCTCAACGCTCCCCTCGTTCGGCCGTTGCTATCATGGAGACAAATTGGATACAATATCCAATCCTCGAATTGGCGAAGAGCGACACCTCGACAAACCGTACAACCCGATGCAGACAGGCCGGGAACGCTGGCGCCAGAAAAATGTTGGATCGAATCTTGAGCCCTTCCCGCAAGCGACCGCTGTCCCGCCGCACCACCTCGACGACGGCGGCCGACGAGATTCGAAAGAAAATATTCGACGGCGAACTCAGGGACGGTCAACCGATCCGGCAGGACATTCTGGCGGCCGAACTCGGCATCAGCCGAACGCCCATTCGCGAGGCGCTGGTTCAGCTCGAGGCCGAGGGTCTCGTTCGCAGCGAACCTCACAAGGGCGCGGTTGTCGCCGGGCTGTCGCCAACTGAAATTGAAGAGACCTTCGAATTGCGCGAATTGCTCGAACCGGTGCTTCTGAAGACATCGGCGCCGCGCCTGACCGAAGGAGATTTCGCGGAATTGGCGAGTATTCTGAAGGAATATTCCGGAGAGTTGCGGACGCGGAACGTGCGGCGCTGGGG
>CALROE020000290.1:0-5376 GCA_943369715.1 Bradyrhizobium ivorense | reverse complement strand
GGTTGCGCGGAGCGCGCTGGTGTATAGCAGGAACCGTGCATAACTAAAGCCTTACATAACGCTTCCTTGGGAGGTGCGGATTTGGCAGAAGGTCGGCTAAATCCGAACGGGAACCAGCATGACAGCAGAAACAATGGCGGCAGAGACAGGCCGCGATTTCATTCGCGACATCGTCCAGGCCGACCTCGACGCCGGGAAATACCGCCAGATCGTGACGCGCTTCCCGCCGGAGCCGAACGGCTATCTGCATATCGGCCATGCCAAGTCGATTGCACTCAATTTCGGCATCGCCCGGGAATTTGCCGGCCGCTGCCACCTGCGCTTCGACGACACCAATCCGACCAGGGAAGAGCAGGAATACATCGATTCGATTCAGGCCGACGTGCGCTGGCTCGGCTACGACTGGGGAACCGACCTTTACTACGCCTCGGACTATTTCGAGCGGCTGTATGAATGGGCCGAGGGCCTGATCCGGGACGGCCACGCCTATGTCGACGACCAGTCGCAGGAGGAGATCCGCGTCAAGCGCGGCACGCTGACCGAGCCCGGCAAGAACAGCCCGTTCCGCGACCGCTCGGTGGAGGAAAACATCGACCTGTTCCGCCGCATGAAGGCCGGCGAGTTTCCCAACGGCGCGCGGGTGCTGCGCGCCAAGATCGACATGTCGTCAGGCAATATCAACCTGCGCGACCCCGTGCTGTACCGCATCCTGCACGCCACCCATCCGCGCACTGGCGACGCCTGGTCGATCTATCCGAGCTACGATTACGCGCACGGCCAGTCCGACGCGATCGAAGGCATTACGCACTCGATCTGCACGCTGGAGTTCGAGGATCACCGGCCGCTCTACGAATGGCTGCTGGACAAGCTGCCGGTGCCGTCGAAGCCGCGGCAGTACGAATTCGCCCGCCTCAACCTGACCTACACGCTGTTGTCGAAGCGGGTGCTGACCGAACTGGTGCGCGGCGGCCATGTCGCCGGCTGGGACGATCCACGGATGCCGACCATCGCCGGCCTGAAGCGGCGCGGCGTGCCGCCGGCGGCGATCCGCGAATTCATCAAGCGCATCGGCGTCGCCAAGGCCAACAGCGTGGTCGACGTCGGCATGCTGGAATTCTGCATCCGTGAGGATCTCAACAAGTCGTCGCTGCGCCGCATGGCGGTGCTGCGGCCCCTGAAGGTCGTGATCGAGAATTATCCGGAAGGGCAGAGCGAGGAACTCGACGCCGTCAATCATCCCGACGATCCAACGGCCGGCACGCGAAAGATCGCGTTCGGCCGCGAGCTCTATATCGAGCACGACGATTTCATGGAAGTGCCGCCGAAGAAGTTCTTCCGGCTCTCGCCCGGCACCGAAGTGCGGCTGCGCTACGCCTATTTCATCAAATGCACCGGGGTGATCAAGGATGCGGCCGGCGAGGTGATCGAACTGCGCTGCACCTACGATCCCGCGACGAAAGGCGGCAACGCGCCTGACGGACGCAAGGTCAAGGCGACCATGCACTGGCTGTCGGCGGCGCACTCCTTGCCGGCGGAAATCCGCATCTACAATCCGCTGTTTGCAAAGCCCAATCCGGACGCCGGCAATTTTGCCGCCGATCTCAATCCGCAGTCGCTCGAAGTGTTGACCGATGCGCGGATCGAGCCCGCGATATCAGCCGCCAATTCGACCGACGTGGTGCAGTTCGAGCGGCAGGGCTATTTTGTCCGCGACGCGGATTCTGTGCCGGATCATCCGGTGTTCACCAGAACGATAGGGCTGCGCGATAGCTTTGCGAAGGAAGTCGGCGGCAAGAGTTGAGATGGGCTTGCCGGGATTTTTGGTCCCGGATTCGGCAAGCGGCGACCGTAGCTTCGCAGACACTTACCGGAGGAGCGCGGTCAAATTGCGTTATTCCGTTGGGACAATGCCTGCAGCGGTCCTCGCCCTTGAAAGCAACCTTTGAAGATCGGCAATTGCCTTTTCGGCATCCGCTAAGGTCCTTTCGGCACCTGCGAAGGTCAGATTGGACGGTGCTAGCAGCTTCTCAATTTCCGCTAATCTGCTGGGATCAATGATTGGACTTGGATCGCCTGTCGGCTTTGTCTGATCCGCGCGCGCAACAACTTTGATACTCTCACTAAGCCTAGTAAAGTCGACATATCTGGCCCAGCTCTCAACTGCCAATTCGCGAGGATAGGTAACGACGCGTGCGGCGAGTTCCGACCTAATGTCAGAAATGTCGGAAGGCGAAGAAGGGGTGGTGGGTTTTCCAGCGGCGGGAGCTGTCCAAACGGTCTGCTGCGTTTGCGCGCCGTCGTTTGAAAGAATTGGAGAGCGGTTTTGCGTGCGCACCCAGTAAGCCAAAGTCAGCAGGGCGGCACCGATGACTGCTGGCGTCGAGAGAGCTAGAAGCTGGACGGGGGTCATTCTTCCATATCTCCAAGAATGCCATTGCCAGCCAAATGTAGTGTCAATGCCACCAGACTGCAAATTCCGGAACTTGCCACTACGATCGTCCAATCCAGCGTAGTGGACACAGTTCCAAGTACAAGCGCGACAAACGGCGTCAGAATACCAGTCGTGACGAAGGCGGCCGCCACGGAATTCAAGAAGGACGCGGTATGTTTCTTTCGCTCATTTCGGACGACTTTGTTCACTTTGACAAATATCCGTTTACATCAACCAATAGGTAAGAAGCTTCAATCAAGCCTAGCTGACGAACAATTTGCGTACAAATACCTTGAATCGGCTCGAAAAGCGACCCCACTGCCGACCTTAAACGAGCGAGCCAAGTAAACCGAGGTTCTTCCATGGATCAGCCAATGCCTAACGCCGACGACGACGTAGCGTCCGACATCATGTCGAGATGGGCGGATACCTTCAGCAAGTTCGATCCGGAGGCCCAGGCGTCACTTTATTCGAAGCACGCGCTGTTCTTCGGCTCGAACCCGACGCTGTATCAGGGTCGTGACGGCGTGACGGCCTATTTCAGGGCCCTGCCGAAATGGAATTCACGCGCTGTCCGGTTTACGGATGTCAGCACGGCGCAGATCAATCCTGACCTGGTCAACTTCGCTGCCATCGCCTCGTTCGATGTCGATGGCGCACCGAAGCTCTCGGTCAAGATCACCTGGGTAATCGTCCGCGAGGACGGCGACTGGAAAATCGTCAGCCATCACGTGTCGTCGAGGGGCGCGCTGATCTAGCGGCAGGCTATTTCACGCAATTCTCAGCAATAGCCGTAGAAGCCGCAGACATAGGGCAGCCGCGGACCGTCGGTGTCATACGGACCGCCGTAATAGGGGCCGGGATAGTAGAACGACCACGACGAGCCGTAATTGTAGGTGCCCCGGTTCCACGGCGGATTGGGAAAGAGGTTGTAGGGAATGATCGGCGCCTCATCCCGGACCGGCTGCACCACCACGACGGCACGGCGGGTCACGACAACGGGATCGGCGAACACAGCGCCGAGCCGGCTCTGGGTCGACAGATCGGCGGCGTCGGCAGGCGTCGCACCGAGCGCGGCAGCGGCGAGAACGGAAAGCATGATCCTGTGCGGCATGGCCGGGTCCCGGTTGGTTCGGGAATCCTAGTCGCCACGTGGTTAATAAAGATTAAGGATTCTGTATCCGTTCCGCTTTCGGACGGATAACAGCTTCCGATAGCCTCGCCCTCGACTGGTAATCGCAGGGTGTGTACCGCGATGGCGGAGCGGGGCAGGGCTCGGGCGCAGGGTGTTGCCGGCACCTGGCCGCCGCGCGGGGCGGCGCAGGCCGGTGGCTTCGTGCCGTCGGGTCTTGCCGCGTGGCCATCGCTCGTCGACAAACTGCGGTCCTGGCTCCGCGCCGAGGCCGGCGCCGGGCGGCTGCTGCCCTGGGTGCCGGTCGCCTTCGGCACCGGGATCGCCTGCTACTTCGCCGCTGAACGCGAGCCGGTTCTGTCGGTTGCTGCGGTCGCGGCGATCGGTTTCTGCGTGGCGGCGTTCCTGCTGCGGCGGCACAGGATATTTCCGCCCGTCGTGATGCTGGCCGCTGTCGCCGCCGGTTTTGCGATCGCGACCTGGAAGACCGCGCGGGTCGCGCATGGCGTGCTGGCGCGGCCGATCTATGCGGTGTCGATTTCGGGCTTCGTCGAGACCCGCGACATCCGCGCGCGCACCGACCGCTTTGTGCTGCGCGTCACCTCGATGGAGAGCGCGCGCGACCTGACCAAACTGCAGCGGGTGCGGTTGTCGGTGCGCAAGGGCACCGCGCCCGCCGTCGGCAGTTTCGTCGAGCTGAAGGCGCGGTTGTTGCCGCCGCTGGCGCCGCTGCGGCCCGGCGCCTATGATTTCGGCCGCGACATGTATTTTGCCGGGATCGGCGCCTCCGGTTTTGTGATGGGCGCGATCAGGGCCGCGCCGCCGCCGGACTCCGGCGGCTGGTCGCTGCGCTATGCCGCCTTCATGCAGGGACTGCGCGATGCGATCGACGCGCGCATCGGCGCCGTGCTCGACGGCGACCGCCGCGCCATCGCGACCGCGCTCTTGACCGGGCGCCGCGACGCCATCACCGCACCGGTCAACGATGCGATGTTCATCTCCGGTCTCGGCCATGTGCTGTCGATTTCGGGCTATCACATGGCGGTCGTCGCCGGCGTGGTGTTCTTCGCGGTGCGCGCGCTGCTGGCGCTGATCCCGCCGCTCACCACAAGTTTTCCGATCAAGAAATGGTCGGCGGCCGCGGCACTGCTCGCCGCCGCGTTCTATCTGCTGCTGTCCGGCGCCGAGGTCGCGACGCAGCGCTCGTTCTTCATGACCGCGGTGGTGCTGATCGCCATCATGGTCGACCGCCGCGCCGTCACCTTCCGCACGCTGGCGGTGGCGGCGATGATCGTGCTCGCGATCGCGCCGGAAGCGCTGGTGCATCCGAGTTTCCAGATGTCGTTCGCGGCGACGCTCGGCCTGGTGGCGCTGGTCCAGATCGGCATGCCCCTTCTGTTCGCGTCGCCCGACAACTCAGCGACGGCGCGGATGGCGTTGTGGGGCGGCCGCGAAATCGCGATGCTGGCGCTGGCCTCGCTGGTGGCGGGGCTCGCGACCATGCCCTATGCCGCCTATCACTTTCACCGGGTGACGCCTTACGGCGTGATCGCCAACCTGGCGGCGATGCCGGTGGTGTCGGCACTGGTGATGCCGGCCGGCCTGCTCGGGCTGGCCGCGATGCCGTTCGGCTTCGACGGCGTGTTCTGGCAGCTGATGGGCTGGGGCATCGACTGGATGGTCGCGGTGGCGCAATGGGTCACCGCCTTGCCAGGCTCGATCGGGCGCATGGCGGCGTTCGGGACCGGGCCGCTGGTCGCGGCCAGTGTTGGCATCATCCTGCTCGGACTGTTGCGCACACCGCTGCGGTGGG
>CALROE020000289.1:0-5382 GCA_943369715.1 Bradyrhizobium ivorense | reverse complement strand
AGATTTCAGGGCTTTTTCCAGCCAAACGAGGTTACTTCGTTCGACCGCAACCCCTCAGGCCGCGCTCTCGCGCAATCCGCGGGCGATTTCCTTCTGCGCGTCGAATTCGCGCCGCAGCCGCGCCAGCTCCTCGGCGCTCAGGGCACTGGCGTTGCTGTAATCGCGCTTCCACGCCGCATCCGCGCTCCAGCGCAGCGGCGACTGCACCGTGGTCTGCGGACCCGGGGCGGTTTCCAGCACGCGCAGCGCGAGCTCCAGCGTAAAGGCCTGTGACGCGGGATCATGCGGCTTGCCCGCCGCATTGCCGAGCGGAAAATCCGAGAACAGAAACCGCGGCACCGCGGCGTGCTCGACGATATCCTTGGCGCATCCCATCACGACGGTGGAAATGCCGTTGGCCTCCAGGTGCCGGGCGACCAGGCTGATGGTCTGGTGGCAGACCGGGCAGTTTGGAACCAGCACGGCGGCATCGACGTTGTCGGCCTTGCAGCGCGCCAGGATTTCGGGAGCGTCGGTTTCGAGGGTGACGCGATGGCTGCGGTTGGTCGGCGCGCCGAAGAAGCGGGGCGCCAGTTCGCCGATCCGCCGCGCTGCCGCCAGCCGCCGCAGTTGCGGCAGCGGAAACCAGGTGCCGCTGTCGTCGGCCCTGGTGTGCGCGCGGTCATAGGCGATGTGCGAGATCCGGACGTCATGATCTTTCGAGGTATCGCCGTCATAGACCGCATAGAATTTGGCGCCGCCATTGTACTTCGCGCCCGGGCCCTGATCGCCTTTGGCGGGGTCGAACGGTGCCGCGGTGGTGACGAGGGCGACGCGGGATTGCGCCAGCGGCTTTTTCAGCGGCTGGAACGGCGCATCGACAAAATGCGCCCAGCGATAGGGCGTGGTGTAGCCGATGGCAGCATAATAGTCGCGAGTCCGCGCCATGTACGGGATCGGCGCGTCGTCGTCGGGCGCGAAGCCGAGCTGGTCGTCCGAAGCTGCCGTCATGCCTTGCGCTCCCGCATCCGCGCCATCATTCTTCCGGATAGCTGGACTTGGATAGCTAGACGGTCGGTTCCCCGTGTCAAGCGCGGCTAGCGGATAGCAGAGCTCCCATGCGAACGGTCATTGGTCTGCGAGCTGCGCTTTGCGTTGTCGTCGTGACACTCGCGCAGCCCGCGGCGCGGGCCATGGCCGAGGATGCGGCGCCCACAGCGGCCGGTGGCGAGCTCGCAAAGCCCGGCGTCGAGCAATCCGCCACCGGCAACGAAAGCAAGGACAGGGCGGAGAAGCCTGTAGACAACGCGCGGGAGACCGACACCCGCGAGGCGATGTGCCTGATGATCGAAGCGGCGGCGAAGGCCAACGAGCTGCCGCTGGAGTTTTTCGCCCGCGTGATCTGGCAGGAGAGCCGCTTTCAATCCGATGCGGTGGGACCGGTGACGCGCAATGGCCAGCGCGCGCAGGGCATCGCCCAGTTCATGCCGGGAACCGCCAACGAGCGCCGGCTGCTCGATCCCTTCGACCCCGTGCAGGCGCTGCCGAAGTCCGCCGAATTCCTCAGCGAACTGCGCAAGCAGTTCGGCAATCTCGGACTTGCCGCGGCGGCCTATAATGCCGGTCCGCGGCGGGTGCGGGAATGGCTCGACGGCTCCGGCTTCATGCCGCAGGAGACGCGCAATTACGTTGCAGCCATCACCGGCGCCACGGTGGATGAATGGGCGAGGCCCGGCACCAAGGACAAGCTGCCCGACCGCGCGCCGGGTTCGTCCTGCCGCGAATTGATGGCCTTGCTCAGACGCGCGCCCAATCACTTCGTCGCCGAGCTGGAGCAGCACGTCAAACTCGGCGCCGACAAGCTCTGGGGCGTGCAACTCGCCGCCGGCTTCAATCGCGACCGGGCGCTGGCGGTGTATTCACGTGCCATGAAGCGCTTGAGCGCCGTGATCGGCGATCAGGATCCGAGCCTCTCGGGCCGGATCTGGCGCAGCCGGGGCACGCGAACGTTCTATCAGGTGCGGATCGGCGCCGACACGCGCCCCGCCGCCGACGAACTCTGCACCCGCATCCGCCGCGCCGGCGGGGCTTGCCTGGTGCTGCGTAATATGAATGTGAGGGGCTGAACGTGTTGACTCGCTTCGCGTCGAAGCGATCCACTGGATGCTATCCGGTCTATGGATTGCTTCGCTCCGCTCGCAATGACGATCTGCTCTGTCCGCCATTCGCTTGACGCCGCCTGCTTTCGCCAGCGTTATGCGGACACGACTCACATGGTGAAGCTTGGCCCTTCCTCCGCTCGACTCGACCAGTTGGCAAAGCCCCTTGCGGGCCTTCGCATGGGGCATGCGCTCGGTCGCCTCGACGGTGCTGACGCTGGTGCTGTTTGCGACCTATCTCGGCATCGGCGCGCTGGCGCACGACACCCATTTCAGCCTCGGATGGGTGCTGGCGAGCACGGCGCTGGTCTGGGCGGGGCCGGCGCAGATCATCCTGATTTCGACGCTGGGATCGGGCGCGACGGTGGTGCAGGCGGCGATTGCCGTCACCGTCAGCGCGATCCGGCTGTTTCCGATGGTGGTCTCCGTATTGCCGATGATGCGGACGTCTCAGACAAAACGGCGCCATCTGGTGCTGGTCACCCATTTCATCGCCGTCACCCTGTGGGTTGAATGCGTTCGCCTGCTGCCGCATGTGCCGCGCGAGCGGCGGATCGCGTTCACGCATGGGCTCGGCATCGGGCTCTGTCTGGTCTGCCTTTCCGCGACCACGCTCGGCTATGGGCTGGCCGCCAACCTGCCGTCACTGCTCGGCGCAGCCATTTTGCTGCTGACGCCACTGGCATTTTTGTTGTCGACCGCGCGCAACTGTCGCCAGCTTTCCGATGTCCTGGCGCTGGTGCTGGGGCTGGCGCTGTTTCCGCTGGTATCCCTGCTGCACACCGGTGTCGATATCCTGATCAGCGGCGTCACCGCCGGCACCATTGCCTATGGCGTTCACTGGTGGCGGGAACGCGCATGAGCGATTTTATCGGCGACTGGCACGCGCTGCTGGTACTCGTGGTGGCGGGCTTCCTGCCCAACGAAGTCTGGCGCATGCTCGGACTCTGGTTCGGCGGCGGCGTCGACGAGGGCTCCGACCTGCTGGTTTGGGTGAGGGCGGTCGCGACCGCGATTCTCGCCGGCGTGATCGCGCAAATCCTGGTGCTGCCGCCCGGCGCGCTGGCCAGCGTGCCGGATGGGCTGCGCTACGGCGCGGTGGCCGCCGGATTCGCCATCTTCATGCTGACGCGGCGGTCGATTTTTGCCGGCGTGGTCGGCGGCGAGGCCGTCATGCTGGCTGGCAAATGGTGGCTGGGCTGATAATGTTCGCCAACTCAAACGCATCATGGGGAATCGGGAATGAATTCGCGCGCAAGGTCGGCTTTGGCTGGCTGTCTTTTGACTGTTGCAGCCCTTGCCGCGACGCCGGCCGCCATTGCGGCGGAGTATCCGACCCGCCCCATCAAACTGGTCGTGCCCTATGCCGCGGGCGGCCCCACGGACGTCCTCGGCCGGCTGGTTGGCGAATTTCTCGGCCGCGATCTGAAGCAGCCTGTCGTCGTCGAGAACAAGGCCGGCGCGCAGGGCGCGATCGGCGCCGAGATCGTGGCCCGTTCCGAGCCCGACGGCTACACGCTGTTTGTTACGGCGGCGTCCATCATCGTGCTCAACCCGATGCTCTACAAGAAGCTGCCCTACGATCCGGTGAAGGATCTTCGGGTGCTGTCGCTGATGACCGATCTGCCTGTCGTGATGGAAGTCCACCCCTCGGTGCCGGCCAAGACGGTGGCGGAGTTCGTCGCCTACGCCAAGGCCAATCCCGGCAAGGTCAATTTCGGATCGGCCGGCACCGGCGGCACCATCCATCTGGCCGGCGAGATGTTCAAGCAGATCGCGGGCGTCGACATGGTTCACGTGCCCTATCGGGGCGCGGGGCCGGCCCTGACCGACCTGATCTCCGGCAACATCCAGGTGATGTTCGACACGCTGAGCACGGCGTTGCCGCCGGTGAAGGGCGGTTTGTTGCGGCCGCTGGGTGTCAGTTCGGAGAAGCGCAGCCCCGATCTGCCTGATGTACCGACCATCGCCGAGAGCGGTTATCCCGACTACCGCGTCAGCGTCTGGTTCGGCGTCGCGGCCCCGGCGAAGCTGCCGGAAGATGTCGCGCAGAAGGTCAGCGCGAGCCTCGACAGGGCGCTGAACGACGACGCCTTCCGGGCCTCGCTGGAGAAGATCGGCTTCCCGGCGCTGCGGCCGCGCAGTGCCGCGGCGATTGCCGAATTCATCGATGCCGACCGTAACAGGTGGTCGGCGGTGATCAAGAAGCTGAACATCTCACTGGACTAGAGACATGGTGGCCAAGACTGAAACCCGCGACGGCGAACTCGCCGTCGATCTGCCGAAAGCCGGCAACGCCTCGCTGTTCTTCATCGGCCGAATCCGCACGCCCTGGACCTCGCGCGAAATGACGCCGCGGCAGGGCCGCCACGACGGCCCGGTCTGCCGGCTCGAGATTTTCGAGCCGTGGCTGCCGGCGCTGAAGGGCGTCGACTTCTACAGCAATCTCGAAGTGATCTACTGGCTGCACCAGTCGCGCCGCGACCTGGTGCTGCAGAGCCCGAAAGACAATGGGAACACCCGCGGCGCCTTCTCGCTGCGCTCGCCGGTGCGGCCGAATCCGATCGGCACCTCGATCGTCAAACTTGTCGGCATCGAGGGCAATGTGGTGCTGGTGCGCGGCCTCGACTGCCTCGACGAGACGCCGCTCCTGGACATCAAGCCCGACCGCTGCGAATTCACCCCGCTGGCGCAGCCGCATCCCGGGGATTTCGAGGGGGAGTGAAGTCCCCGTCATTCCGGGGCGCATCGAAGATGCGAACCCGGAATCTCGAGATTCCGGGTCTGGTGCTAGGGCACCATCCCGGAAAGACATTCTTCAACCGCCCTTCAGCGCCGCGATCAGCTTGGTCGCATTATCCTCCAGCACCTTGACGTCTTCCCTGCGGCTGGCCGGCGGCAACAGCGCGATGCCGTCGTGGCGCGGCATCACATGCATGTGCAGGTGAAACACCACTTGTCCGCCGGCGGCCTCGTTGAACTGCTGCACGGTGATGCCGTCGGCCTTGAAGGCGGTCATCGCGGCATGGGCGATCCTGTGGGTACCGCGCGCGACATGGGCGTAGTCGTCAGGCGTGATGTCGAGGATGTTGCGGGCAGGGGCCTTTGGAATCACCAGGGTGTGGCCGGGCGCGCGCGGCATGATGTCGAGAAACGCCAGCACATGGTCGTCCTCATAGACCTTGTGGCAGGGAAACTCGCCGCGCAGGATCTTTGCGAAGATGTTGTTGGTGTCGTAGGCGGG
>CALROE020000288.1:0-5407 GCA_943369715.1 Bradyrhizobium ivorense | reverse complement strand
ACCGCACCGACTGCCATGATGAAGGCCGAGATGGAACCGACGATCGGCCACGGGGACGGATCGACGAGGTGGTAGTCGTGGTGCTTTACGTGCGCCGTAGCCATTGCGGTCTCTCCGTTAGCGGTGCCGTGCTATTCGGCACGTATTCGTCTCAAAAATCAAATTCTATCCCTGATTCCCGGAAAACCCGGCGGTCAGAGGTTGCCCTTGCGTTTGTCCGGCTCGCTCGCCGCCAGCGGCTTCGGTGCCGGTTCCCGCATGGGGTAGAAGGTGTAGGACAGCGTGATGGTGTTGAGCCCGTCGTTCTCGCTGTCCGCGGCCAGCGCCGGATCGACATAGAAAACGACAGGCATCTGGCGCTTTTCGCCCGGCGCCATGGTCTGGTCGGTGAAGCAGAAGCAGTTGATCTTCTGGAAATATGCCCCGACCGTCAGCGGCGCCACATTATAGGCGGCCTGCCCGGTGGTCTCCCGCGCGGACTGGTTGGTGACGTTGTAGAATACGGTGAAGACTTCGCCGATCCGGACCTGGATTTCGGTCTGCTCCGGCTCGAACTTCCAGGGCAGCCCCGGCCCGACATTGGCATCGAAGCGCACCGCGATCTTGCGCGCCAGCGGCGCGCCTGACGGCGCCGAGGTCGCGACCTGGGTGGTGCCGTTGAAGCCGGTGGCGCGGCAGAACCAGTTGTAGAACGGCACCGCCGCATAGGACGCGCCGACCATCAGCACCACAACGAAACCGCAGATCGATGCCACCGCCGCATCGCGGCCGAGCCCGCGCAGCGATACAAGCCCGCGCAGCGAAAAGCGTCTGCGTCGTGCGGCGGCCTTCTGGCTGGCGGTCGGCGGTTGCGGCATCGTCGGCTGGCGCTCCATGTCGATCACATCATCCCGTCACATCGGCCGCAGCATCACAGCCGGTCCCTTGACCATGGTGACGGCGAAAAACAGCACGACCAGGACGCCGAGCGCCAGCGCGATGGCGATCGAACGCTCGCGGCGGTTTTTCTTCTGCGCCTGGGTGAGGACGATTCCGTCCGGCTTGAGATTGTCCCTGAGCTTGTCATCCATTCGCTCATGCGCCCCCTACCAGATCGAAGGGGCGACGGCGTGGACGACGACCTTGAGAGCCAAGGTCGCGAACAGCACGAACAAATAGACGATCGAAAAGGCGAACAGCTTTCGCGTCGCGCGCAGCGCCTGGCTGCCGGTGCGAAGCCGGTAGACGTTGACCGCGAGCGCCAGCATGCCGGCGCCGAGCACCAGCGAGGTCACGCCGTAGACGGCGTCGAAATAGCCGAGCGGCCACGGCGCCACGGCAACCGCGACCAGCACCACCGTATAAAGCAGGATCTGCAGCCTTGTCGCATCGGGACCGGCGACCACCGGCAGCATCGGCACGCCGGCGCGGGCGTAGTCGTCACTGCGGAACAGCGCCAGCGCCCAGAAATGCGGCGGGGTCCAGAAGAAGATGATCAGGAACAGCAGCACCGGCTCCATCGACAGCGAGCCGGTCGCTGCCGCCCACGCCACCACCGGGGGCAGCGCGCCCGCGGCGCCGCCGATCACGATGTTCTGCGCGGTCCAGCGCTTCAGCATCATGGTGTAGACCACGACGTAGAAGAAGATGGTGAAAGCCAGCAGTCCGCCGGCCAGCCAGTTGACGAGGACGCCGAGCGTCATCACCGAGAAGAAGGCCAGGATCAGGCCGAAGGCGAGCGCTTCCGGACGCGTGACCCGGCCGCGCGGGATCGGCCGGTTGATGGTGCGCGACATCAGTGCGTCGATATCGCTCTCGTACCACATGTTGAGCGCGCCCGAGGCGCCGGCGCCGACCGCGATGCAGAGGATCGAGGTGAAGGCCAGCACCGGGTGAACATGGCCGGGCGCAATCACGAGCCCGACCAGTGCGGTGAAGATCACCAGCGACATTACCCGCGGCTTCAGCAGCGCGATGTAGTCGGCAACACTGGCCTCCGAGATGCGAGGCAGTTCGATGGCGTTGTGGTCGATAACCGACAAGACAGGTCTTTCTTCCGTTTAAGGGCGCGGCGCAAACAATGCGCCGCGCATTTTCGATTACTGCACGCGCGGCAGCACTTCGAACTGATGGAACGGCGGCGGCGACGGCAGCGTCCATTCCAGCGTGGTGGCGCCGACGCCCCACGGATTGTCGGCGGCCTTTTCCTTCTTCACGAACGCCAGGATGACGCCGTAGATGAAGATCAGCACGCCGAAGCCGGAGAGGTAGGAGCCGAGCGAGGACACCAGGTTCCAGCCGGCGAAGGCGTCAGGATAGTCGATATAGCGGCGCGGCATGCCGGACAGGCCGAGGAAGTGCTGCGGGAAGAACACCAGATTGACGCCGACGAAGGTGACCCAGAAGTGCAGCTTGCCGATGAACTCCGAATACATGTAGCCGGACATTTTCGGGAACCAGTAGTACCAGCCGGCGAAGATGCCGAACACGGCGCCGAGCGACAGCACGTAGTGGAAGTGCGCGACCACGTAATAGGTATCCTGCAGCACCCGGTCGACGCCGGCGTTGGCCAGCACCACGCCGGTGACGCCGCCGACCGTGAACAGGAAGATGAAGCCGATCGCCCAGATCATCGGCGTCTTGAACTCGATCGAGCCGCCCCACATCGTGGCGATCCAGGAGAAGATCTTCACGCCGGTCGGCACCGCGATCACCATGGTGGCGGCGACGAAATAGGCCTGCGTCGCCGACGACATGCCGACGGTGTACATGTGGTGCGCCCACACCACGAAGCCGATGCCGCCGATCGCGACCATCGCATAGGCCATGCCGAGATAGCCGAACACCGGCTTCTTGGCGAAGGTCGAGACGATCTGGCTGATCATGCCGAACGCCGGCAGAATCAGGATGTAGACTTCGGGGTGGCCGAAGAACCAGAACAGATGCTGGAACAGCACCGGATCGCCGCCGCCGTCGGCGGAGAAGAAGGTGGTGCCGAAATTGCGGTCCGTGAGCAGCATGGTGATGGCGCCAGCCAGCACGGGCAGCGACAGCAGCAGCAGGAACACGGTGACCAGGATCGACCACACGAACAGCGGCATCTTGTGCAGGGTCATGCCCGGCGCGCGCATGTTGAAGATGGTGGTGATGAAGTTGATGGCGCCGAGGATCGAGGAGGCGCCGGCCAGATGCAGCGACAGGATCGCGAAATCGACCGCCGGTCCCGGATGGCCCGAGGTCGACAATGGCGCGTAGATGGTCCAGCCCGCGCCGACGCCGTTGGCGCCCGGCTCACCCTCGACGAAGGTGGACATCAGGAGCAGCGCGAACGAAGCCGGCAGCAGCCAGAACGAGATGTTGTTCATGCGCGGGAACGCCATGTCGGGCGCGCCGATCATCAGCGGCACGAACCAGTTGCCGAAGCCGCCGATCATCGCCGGCATCACCATGAAGAAGATCATGATCAGGCCGTGCGAGGTCACGAACACGTTGTAGGTATGGCTCTCGTGGAAGAGCTGCACGCCGGGATACATCAGCTCGACGCGGATCGCGATCGACATCGCGGCGCCGATCACGCCGGCGATGATGGCGAATACAAGGTACATCGTGCCGATGTCCTTGTGGTTGGTCGAATAGACGAAACGCCGCCAGCCGGTCGGATTGGCGTGCGCGTGATCGTCATGCGCGTGATCGTGATGAGCCGGTGTTGCTGTTGCCATTTTCAAATCCTGCCTTGCAGTCCCTGTCGGACCTCGCGGTCCCGTCGCCCTTGTCCCATTGCCGCGCCTGAAGCCGTCAGGCTTACTGCGCGACCGCGCCCGCCGCCGCGGCGAACGAGTTCGCCGGATTGGTCGCAAACTTCTTCTTCGCGGTCTCAACCCAGGCCGCGAATTCCTGATCGCTCACCACCCGCACCGCGATCGGCATGAAGGCGTGATCCTTGCCGCACAGTTCCGAGCACTGGCCGTAGAACCAGCCGGTCTTGGTGGCCTTGAACCAGGTCTCGTTGAGACGGCCGGGGATGGAATCGATCTTGATGCCGAAGGACGGCACCGCGAAGGCGTGGATCACGTCGGCGCCGGTGGTCTGGATCCGGATCACCTTGTTGACCGGCACCACCATCTCGTTGTCGACGCCGAGCAGCCGGGGTTTCTTGTCCTGGGCCATCAGCGAATCGAATTCGAACTTGCCGTTATCGGGATAGGCGTAGCTCCAGTACCACTGCTTGCCGGTCACCTTGACGGTGAGGTCGGCCTTGGGAATGTCGAGTTGCTGGAACAACAGCCGGAACGACGGCACCGCGATGGCGACCAGGATCAGCACCGGAATCAGGGTCCAGGCGACTTCGATCAAGGTGTTGTGGGTGGTCTTGGAGGGGACCGGGTTGGCCTTGGCGTTGAATTTCACCACCACCATGATCAGCAGCACCAGCACGAACAGCGTGATGATGGTGATGATCCAGACCAGCAGGGTATGGAACGAGGTGATCTTGTCCATCACCGGCGTGGCCGATTCCTGCAGTGTCCATTCCCACGGCTTAGGCTGGCCGGCGAATGCCGCACCGCCGGCCGCCAGCGCAACGCCTGCCACCGCCAAACCCAGCAACCGTCGGCCAATCTGGCCCTTCGACATCTTCATGCCGCTCGCGCTCCCATGATGAATTCCCAAAGCTAAATCCCCAAAGCATTCCGCCGGATGGCGGGAGATGCTGCACGATCCGTCCCCAGACAAACGGCCTTGGGAAGTACTCCAGGGAGTACCGGGGCCAGAAAGCTAGAACGCGTCGAAATCCAGACTCTCAAACCATAATTCTCAGGCTCTCGCAATGCAGTAGTAGGGCATGGCGCGGCGTGTCACCGGCTATTCGGCGCATGCCGCATTTTCCCGTGGAATCAGGCCAAAGCCCCATTTGAGCAGCCCGATCGCGCTTGACAGCCGGATTGCCCGATGTAGGCACAGACGGGGCGATCCCCAGGGGCCTGATTCGCCCGGGGGAGCGCCCGTTCCGGCGTAAGGTCCGGGAATATCGCCTTCAAGGCGCCGTCATTTGCCGTATCAGTCCAAGGCCAGCTAAAGGCCAGTCCAATGCTCGGACCGGCCCAGCCTGAGGAATACCAGAGGAATCGACCCTGATGGGGCGTTCGACACACCGGGCGACAAGCGTGGGCCACCGCGGCCAGAGTTGGGCCGCAGGTTTGGGCCGCCTCAAGGCCGCCAGCTTGGCTGCGGGTCTCGCCACCGCGCTGCTGCTGGGCCTGACCGGCGCCGCCCACGCGCAAGGCGCGGTGCGCTCGGTGCATGGCGACTGGCAGATCCGCTGCGACAACCCGCCGGGCGCCCAGGGCGAGCAATGCGCCCTGATCCAGAGCGTCGTGGCGGAAGACCGCTCCAATGCCGGCCTCACCGTGATCGTGCTGAAAACAGCCGA
>CALROE020000287.1:0-5407 GCA_943369715.1 Bradyrhizobium ivorense | reverse complement strand
AAGGTGGTGATGTTGGAATCCAGAATCGTCGCCAGCGCGCGCCGGAAACCGGCATCGATCGCGTTGATCGCACTGCGTCCGCCGCGCAATTCCTCGCGGATGCGCTCATAGATCAGCACGTTGGAGTCCACCGCGATGCCAACGGTCAGCACGATGCCGGCGATGCCGGGCAGCGTCAGCGTGGCGTTGAGCAGCGACAGGATGCCGAAGATCATCGCGACGTTGATGGCGACCGCGATATTGGCGAACACCCCGAACAGCCGATAGGTCAGCAGCATGAAGATGATGACGAGGATCGAGCCGACATAGGCGGCGAGTTCACCCTTCTGGATCGAATCCTGGCCAAGCCCGGGTCCGACAGTTCGCTGCTCGATGACCTTCAGCGGCGCCGGCAGCGCGCCGGCACGCAGCAGAATGGCGAGATCGTTGGCCGACTGCACGGTAAAGCTGCCCGAAATCTGACCCGACCCGCCGGTGATCGGTTCGCGGATCACGGGCGCCGAAATCACCTTGTTGTCGAGCACGATCGCAAAGCGTTGCCCGACATTTTCGACGGTGGCTTGCGAGAACTTGCGCGCGCCGGACGTGTTGAACTTGAAGCTGACGATGGGCTCGCCGGTACGCTGGTCGAAACCCGGCTGAGCGTCGGTCAGGTCGCCGCCGGAAACCAGCACCTGCTTCTTGATGACTTCGGGCGGCCTGCCCGCCTCCGTGCTCGGCAGCAATTCCGAATCGGCTGGAACGCTTCCTCCCGCGGCTTGCTCCGGCGAGACCGTGGAATCGACCATGCGAAAATCCATCTTCGCGGTCTGGCCGAGGAGATCGATCAGCCGCGACGGATCGCCCAGTCCCGGCACCTGCACCACAATGCGGTCCAGCCCCTGGCGCTGGATCAGCGGCTCCACGGTGCCGAGTTCGTTGACGCGGCGTTCGACGATCTGGATCGATTGTTCGACGGCCTTCCTGACGTGGTCGGTGATGGCCGCCGGCGGCACGTTCAGCCGGATCAGCCCGCCGCCGGCGTCGCTGACTTCGAGGCTGCGCTGGCCGCTGGAGCCGAGCAAACCGCCCAGCGGCTGCGACAGATCGCGCAGTTTGGTGAGCGCCGTCGGCAGGTCGCTTTCCTTGGTGATGCGGACCTCGGCGTAATCCGTGCGGGCCGCGAGTCCGGTGTAGACGATCTTGTTTTCACGCAGGACACGGCGAACATCATCGCGCACCTGGTCGACTTTGTCCTTCTTGACCGCGCTGGCGTCGACCTCGAGCAGAAGGTGCGAACCGCCCTGCAGATCGAGGCCTAGCACCAGATGACGCTGCGCCCACAGCGGCCAGGTCTTGACCTGCGCCTCCGGGAAGAAGTTCGGAACGGCGCAAAGACACACCACCAGCGCCGTAAGGATGATCGCCAGCGTCTTCCACCGCGAGAAATACAACATCGAGTTGACCCGTCAAATCAGGAGCATGCGGCTCGCAAAAGGCTAGCTCGCGGACGTCTCGTCCTTGTCCTTGGCGGTTTCAGGCTTTTCCTTCGCCGGCTCGCCCTTGGCGCGGACGCCGGAAATCATCTGCCGCATCTGCCGCACGCGGACGCCGTCGGAGATTTCGAACTCGATCTGATCGTCGTCGACCACTTTGGTCACTTTTCCGACCAGGCCGCCGGAGGTCACCACGGTGTCACCGCGGCGGATGTTCTTCACCAGCTCGGCATGGTCCTTCACCTTCTTCTGCTGCGGTCGCAGAATCAGGAAGTACATGATCACGAAGATCAGCGCGAACGGCAGCAGCGACATCAACATGCTGTTGGTATCGCCGCCGGCCGCGGCCTGGGCAAACGCAGGAGTAATCAGCATTCGGACAATCCTCGTGAAACGGGGGTAAACCAGCGACCCATCGGCGTCGGGCCGGTTCGGTCAATTTCGCGCGGACTATAGCGGCCAGCGCCCCAATTGCAACGCTGCCAGACCCCTCATTTGGGCCGCTTGCAGCCTTCCGCAAGGCCCGATATGGGTGCGTCCTGAGGAACCCCCAAGATGTCAAAAAAGCCCAGCAAAACAGCGTCTCGCGCCGCCTCCAGGGCTGGCCAGCGGAAATCGGCGAAGCCCGCGACAAAACGCCCGCCCGCCCCGCCAAAACAGGCCACGGACGAGCGGATCGCGCGCGCGCTCGAAACCATCGTGGCGCACCTCGCGGCCGCCTCGCCGGCGTCAAATGCGGCCCCCTCATTCGGCAGCGCCGACGCCTTCATCTGGCACCCGAATGGACGGCTGGCGCCGGTGCCGCGTGTCAGCCGGGTCGAGCTCGGCCTGCTCAAGGGCATCGACCGCGTGCGCGATATCCTGATCGAAAACACCGAGCGTTTCGCCGACGGCCTGCCCGCCAACAACGTGCTGCTGTGGGGCGCGCGCGGCATGGGCAAGTCGTCGCTGGTGAAGGCGGCACACGCCAATATCAATCTCGAGCGCAAACCGGCACGACGCCTGAAGCTGGTCGAGATTCACCGCGAGGACATCGAAAGCCTGCCGGCGCTGATGGACAGGCTGCGCCGCTCGGATTTCCGCTTCATCGTGTTCTGTGACGACCTTTCGTTCGACGGCAACGACGCCTCCTACAAGTCGCTGAAGGCGGTGCTGGAGGGCGGCATCGAGGGCCGTCCCGACAATGTGATCCTGTATGCGACTTCCAACCGCCGGCATCTGCTGGCGCGCGAGATGATCGAGAACGAACGCTCGACCGCGATCAATCCCGGCGAAGCGGTCGAGGAGAAGGTCTCGCTGTCGGACCGTTTTGGCCTTTGGCTCGGCTTTCACCGCTGCAGCCAGGATGAGTACCTGGCGATGGTGAAGGGTTATTGCGCCCATTTCGGTATCAAGCTCGCGGAAGCCGAACTCGAGCACGAGGCGCTCGAGTGGTCGACCACGCGCGGCTCGCGATCGGGCCGCGTCGCCTGGCAGTTCACGCAGGAACTGGCGGGACGGCTCGGGGTGCGGCTCAAGCAGGACTGATCCTCTCAGCCGTCCGCGGCGGCGTGTCGTTGCACCCGCGCCAGCGGAATGATCAGCAGCCCCAGTACCGCCACCGCTGCCAGCAGAGCCCAGGCTTCATTGACGCTGGTCGCAAAGGCGGCCTGCTCGATCATGGAAGTAGCAGCCGATAGATCCGTTGGAATCCGGTCGAGCCCGATCGCCTGCGCGGCCGTGATGTCACCCGCGATCAGGCGCTGGCGGATGGCTTCGGCATGCCCGCCGGTGCGTCCGTAAAGCACCGTATCGATCAGCGCGATGCCGACCGCGCCGCCGAGGTTTCGCATCATGTTGAACAGGCCGCTGGCATCCGGCACCTGCTTGTGCGGCAGCTTTTCCAGCGCCAGCCGGGTCGGCGGCAGCAGGCAGAACATCGCCGCGAAGCCGCGCAGGACCTGGGGCCAGAACATCTCGTCGAAATCGGCGGTGCGGCTTTCGAACGCGCTCATGCCGAGGCCGACGGCAAACAAGCTAAATCCAAACGCCGACAGCCAGCGCGGATTGACCCGGCTCTCCAGCGCGCCGGCGATGGGCGCGGCAACCAATTGCGCTGCTCCCGTCACCAGCATGATCGAGCCGATCTGCAACGGGTCGTGCTGCCGGACATAGGCGAGAAATACCGGCATCAGATAGACCGCGCCGAACAATCCGACGCCGAGGCAGAAGCTGAGCCCACAGCCGACCGCAAACGACGGCACTTTCAGCGTCGTGAGTTCGACGATCGGCTGCACCGCCTTCAGCGTTCGCATGGCGAACGCCGCCGTCGCGGCCGCGCAAAGCGCGAACAGACCGAAGCAGACGGCGGAGAACCAGCCATTGTGCGGCGCCTGCTTCAAGCCGATCTCGAGGCTCGCCAGTGCCACCGCCATCAGCGCCAGCGACGTTGCGTCGAAATGCTTCAGCTGGTTCAGGCGGGGCCTGCCCCGCGGCAGCAGAAAGGGTGTCGCGATCACCGCGATGACGCCTGGAACCACATTGACCAGAAACAACCAGGGCCACGAATAATGATGCGTGATCCAGCCGCCGACCACCGGCCCGACCGTCGGCGCCAGCACGGCCATAATGCCGGCGATGGTGCCGGCGATCGGATGGGCCCGCGCCGGAAACAACAGAAAGATGCCCGAAAACACCGCGGGGATCAGCGTGCCTCCGGCAAAACCCTGAAGGATGCGGAAGAACACCAGCGACGTGAAATTGGTAGAGAAGGCGCAGCCGACCGACGTCACGGTGAAGATGAAGATGGCGATCACGAACAGCCAGCGCAGGGTGAGGACGCGCGTCAGCCAGCCGGTCAGGGGAATCGCCGTGATCTCGGCGATCAGATACGCCGTCTGGATCCAGCTCATGGCATCAGGCGAAATTGCAAGCGCGTGCTGGATCGCCGGCAGCGAGGTCGCGACCACCTGAATGTCGAGGATCGCCATGAACATGCCGAGGCACATCAGGACGAAGCCGAACCAGGTGGCAATCCTTGCCGAAGTCGTGCGCCAGATCATGGAGCGTCGCGCAATCATTGTCTCACGCGGCGCGCCGACGCGGTTTTCGGCAGATCAGTGGACCGCAGGAAGCGAAGCGCTGAGAACGGTAAGAACGGTGGCCGGCAACGGCAAGCCTAAAGGCCAGGGAAGTAGCCGACCAGAGTGGAAATGTACACCTCTACGCCCGCGCGGTTGGCGGGGAACCGCGACTGTCGCGCAGTACGGCCGCGGTGCCGCGGCTCAATCTCAGGTCTCTGGAATACGGAACCGCCCGATCAAAGGTCGGGCGATGACAGTTGCCGACGTGGAAGCCGCCTGCGCCCGAAGGCTCGACGCCTCACGCCCCGTTGAGGAATTGAAGCGGGTCAACCGGTGAAGATCCCTTGCGGATCTCGAAGTGGAGCTGCGGCGACCCCACTTCTCCCGACTGACCCGACTTGGCAATGATCTGGCCGCGCTTGATCGTGTCGCCGCGCTTCACCATCAGTTCACTCGCATGGGCATATGCGGTGACGTAACCGTTGGAGTGCCGAACCAGAACGAGATTGCCGTAACCCTTGAGTTCATTTCCGGAATAGGCGACGACGCCATCTTCCGCCGCCTTGACGGGCGTGCCTTCCGGCACCGCCAGATTGATGCCGTCATTCGCCTTGCCGTTGGTCTTGGCGCCGTAGCTCGTGATCACCTTGCCGCGTACCGGCCAGCGGAACGTCGGCAGCGCGCCGGTTGCTTCACTGGCTTTGACAGGCGCTTCGGTCGCGGGAGCTTCTTCGACCTTGGCGGTAGCCGAGGCGAGCCGCGCGCTTTGCGGCTGCGGGCCCAAGGCGATCGTTCGGGTGACCGGCGCAGCCAATGTACCGGGCTGAGCGGCGGCCACGGCGACCGGCTGGGCAGCAGGTCCCGCCGCCG
>CALROE020000286.1:0-5421 GCA_943369715.1 Bradyrhizobium ivorense | reverse complement strand
TCGACGATGCGGCGTTCGGAGGCAAGCGGATCGGTGAACTCGAATACGAGGCCGCGGTGGCGCAAGGCGACGAAAACTTCGTCGCACGACGGCCGGCCGACGAATGGGACGCCATCGCGCTCAGCTATACCTCGGGCACCACAGGCAATCCCAAGGGCGTCGTGACCCACCACCGCGGCGCCTACCTCAACGCCGTCAGCAATATCCTGGCCGGCGGGCTCGGCCAGCATCCGGTCTATCTCTGGACCCTGCCGATGTTCCACTGCAACGGCTGGTGTTTTCCATGGACCATCGCGGCTTCCGCCGGCATCAACGTCTGCCTGCGCAAGGTCGATCCGACCAAAATCTTCGAGCTGATCAAGGCGCACGGCGTCACCCACATGTGCGGCGCGCCAATCGTCTACAATGTGCTGATCAACGCGCCGGACGCACCCAAGGGCAAGGCGGCGCGGCCGGTCGTAGGTCTGATTGCGGGCGCGGCGCCTCCGGTCGCAGTGCTGGAAGGCGCCGAAAGCATCGGCATCAAGCTGACCCATGTCTACGGCCTCACCGAGGTCTACGGCCCGGCGTCGGTGTGCGCGGAGCAGCCGGGCTGGGACGATCTGCCCGCCGACCAGCGCGCGCAATTGAAACGCCGGCAGGGCGTGCCCTACCCGCTGCAGGAAGCCGTCACCGTGCTCGATCCCGAAACCATGCGCGAAGTGCCGCGCGACGGCGAGACCATCGGCGAAGTCATGTTCCGCGGCAATATCGTGATGAAGGGCTACCTCAAGAACGAGAAAGCCACCAGCGAGGCTTTTGCCGGCGGCTGGTTTCATACCGGCGATCTCGGCGTGCTCGACGCGCACGGCTACGTCATCATCAAGGACCGCTCCAAGGACATCATCATATCAGGCGGCGAAAACATCAGTTCGGTCGAGGTCGAGGACGTGCTCTACAAGCACCCCGCCGTGCTGTTCGCGGCGGTGGTGGCAAAGCCGGATACCAAATGGGGCGAAGTGCCTTGCGCGTTCATCGAGTTGAAGGACAACGCGCGCGCCACCGAAGCCGAGATCATCGCGTTCTGCCGCGGCCAGATGTCCGGATTCAAGACGCCGAAGGCGGTGGTGTTCGGACCGATTCCGAAAACGTCCACGGGAAAAATCCAGAAGTTCATGCTGCGCAAACAGGTGGATTCGGCCAAAGCCATTTCATGACCAATCCTGTCGGAACGGAAGCGATCGCCGCGAAGCGGTTGATGGACACAAGGTCTGACTCCGTCCGGCCCATGAGTCCCCCTACGGACTGTTTTCCGGATCAATGGTATTCCGGCTGGAATTTGACGAGGCTACTGGTATTCGCAATTCCCCTCTTGTACCTGGCAAGCGCACTGCTCCATTCGGCTTCGATACCGCCCTGGGGACGTCAGGTCGATCCGGAATCCGCCTATGCGATGAACGGTCTGATCGCCGCGGCGGGTTATCCATCCATGATGTTCGCCCATCCGGGTACCACGACGACACTGCTCGTCGAGATCATCATCCGACTGTGGGCGCTGGTGGTTCGACCGGAGGATATCGTTGCGTTCGGGTTCAAGAACTACGACGCGATCATCTATACTGCGCGTGCATGCGAGGCGATGATCCTGACAGGCGTGTTGTTGGCGAGCGGCTTCATCGTCGGCAAGGCGACCGGGAGTGTCGTCGCTGCGATGCTGTTTCAGGTCGCGCCCTTCGTGCACCCCGATACGTTCCATTTCACGACGGTGCTGATCCCCGAATCCCTGATGGTCTCGGCCGCTATTCTTTCGATGGCCCTCCTGGTCAGCAGCGCGCTCGACCCCAATCCTCCGACGGTGCGGCTCGGCGTGGCGTCCGGGCTGATCTTCGCGTTCGGATTTTCCTCCAAGTACCTGTTCTTTCCGTTGTTGATTTTTGGGGTCAACCTGCTCGCCAACATGCGGGCATTTATCGTTGCGGGGATCACCGGGACGATTGCATTCGTGGCCTTTAATCTGATCTTGAATCCCGGGGCGATAACCCGCGGCTTTGGATGGCTCTTCACCATCGCGACCCACAAGGGCGCCTATGGTCACGGCGAGCCGGGGTTCGTCGACTTCAGTGTATTCTGGTCCAATATGACCAACGTCATTACCGCCGCGCCGTTGATTTCCGGGCTGTATATCGTTGCCGCGCTTCTGGCGCTGGCGCAGATGCTGCGCACCCGAAGCCATTCCGACCCGGTCAGTCGTGCGCTTCTTTTGGCTTTCGTTGTTTTTGCTGCCCAGCTGGTGGCGACTTCCAAGCATTTTGCGCTTCATTACATGATGGCATCGTGGGTTCTTGCCGGCGGCGTACTCGTCCTCACGATTGTGCAGATAAGACGTCTGGTTCCAGCGATGCCGGCCGGCGTGCCTGCTGCAACGGCTGCCGCCCTTTGTGCCATCCTCGTCTCAACCACGCTTTCTGACGCGAGACGGGATGTCGCTGAAAGCTTTGCACGGGACAAGGTAGGCGCACGACTTTCCAGGGCTGTCGTCGAGGCCGGCCCGGCATGCGCCAACGTCGCAAGCATGAACGTCCGGGCGCCCGAAAACCAGATCAGCTTTGGCTGGGAGACGACGATGTCCGCCTGGGGGGACCAGCCCATGAAGGATCGGTTTTCCGCGTCCTATGCCCGTGCGTTTGAAACTCCGTTGCTCGACCAGAGTGACTATCGTCCCGTTCTGGCCAGGAATTTTCGCCCCCACACCTATGCGAAGCTCGCCGCGGAATACCCTTGCATCATCGTCCGGATGCAGAAGGAACTGAAGGGCGAGAATTCGAGCGGGCTGCTCGAATTGAACCCCGACCATTGCGTGATCGGTCATATTCATGTCTACGCGGTCGGGATCGCCTGCACCAGGATTCAAGGGGTGTTTCAGGTGAGCGAATGATCGCATTTCACCGCTGCAGAACGTGGAAACGAGAACCGATCGGTGACGGAACAAAAGCAGCAACCGCACCACGGAACGCACGACCGTGAACAGGGACCACAGGGTTATCGCAACACCATCATAGCCGCGTCGTGCCTGGGCCTGGTCTGGTTCGGCGATGCGGTGATTTACGTGGTCCTCCCGGTCTATGCCCTGACGTTCGGCTTCGATGCGCTGACGGTCGGCGTGCTGCTGTCGGTCAATCGGGTCGTTCGCATCATCGGCTATGGCTGGGTCGCACCACTGGCGCGGGCCTATGGATCGAATGTATTGACCGCCGCGGCTTGCGCGGCCGGGGCGATATCGACGCTCGCTTATGGCCTGCTGAGCGGCTTCGCGCTGCTCTTTGTCGCGCGCATGATCTGGGGCGCGGCATGGGGCATTATCAACCTCACCATGACGGCCTATGCCTATGGCGACGGCAAGGGCGCCGGCATGCGGATCGGCGTCGCCCGTGCCGTCAGCAGCGTCGGTGCCCTCGCAGCCCTGATCGCGGTCGGTCCGCTTTGCATGGCCATCGGGCCTTATCAGATGTTCGTGCTCTACGGGCTGCTCGGCCTGGCCGCGATCCCGCTCGCATTCCTGCTGCCGAAGCTGCGCGCCGCGCCGAGCGGTGGGCCAGCCGCGCACCGCTGGACGCTGACGCCGTTCAACGCCCTGTTCTTTGTGTTGAGTTTCGGCGCCGACGGCGTTCTCGGCGCCACCATCTCGGTGCTATTGGCCGAGTTCATGCCGGTGGGCTCCGCGATCATCGCAGCTGCCTTGCTGCTGGCACTGCAGCGACTGGTCGCCATCGTGCTGGCGCTTTTCAGCGGCCCGATCACCGACCGCCTCGGTGCTCACCGACTGCTGCTGCCCTGCAGTCTGGCCGTCGCTGCCGGCCTCGCCATCATCGCCAGCGGGCATGTCTATTCCGGAACGATCATCGTGATTTTCTCGCGCGCGCTGCTGGGGACGGTCGGGCCGGTGCTGGCGGCCGAGAAGTCGACCGATCGTATCGCGGCGCTGGCATCCTTTGCGACCTGGACCGACGTCGGTCTGGCCGCCGGGGCCTTCTTTGGAATCGTCGGCGTGGTCGAGATCGGATACGCGACCAGCTACGCGTTGCTGGCGATCATGTCGGCGGTGGCTGCCGTGTGGTATCGGCAAAGCACGAGGGCGGTCTAAGCCCGATCCAGCGTCAGCCGCATCCCGTCATAGGCCGGGATCACGCCCTTCGGCAGGCTCTGGCGCAGCACTTCGTAATCCAGGTCGGAATGCATGTTGGTGATGACGGCGCGGCGCGGCTTGAAGCGGTCGATCCAGGCCAGCGCGTCGTTGACGCTGAAGTGGCTCGGATGCGCGGCAAAGCGCAACCCGTCGATGATCCAGAGATCGAGGTTTTTCAGATACGGCCAGCTCTCGGCCGGAATGTCGCTGACGTCGGGCGTGTAGGCGGCATCGCCGATGCGATAGCCCAGCGCCTGGATGTTGCCGTGCTGCATGATGAAGGCGGAAAGCGTCACCGCCCCGCCCTTGCCTTCGATGGTCCGGCTTTCGCCTGACTCGATCGAATGCTGGTCGAGGATCGGCGGATAGTCGCTGCCGGGCGGCGCCATGAAGCAATAGGAGAACCGCAGCAGGATATGGTCCGCGGTGGACTGGTTCAGATAGACCGGAATCCGCCGGCGCTGATGCAGGACGACCGAGCGCAAATCGTCGATGCCATGGGTCTGGTCGGCATGCTCATGGGTCAGGAACACCGCGTCGATGTGATCGACATCGGCGTCGATCAACTGCTCGCGCAAATCGGGCGAGGTATCGATCACGATCCGGGTGATGCCGCCCTCCCCGGCGCGCTCGGCAAGCAGCGAGCAGCGGCGGCGACGATTTTTCGGATTGCCGGGATCGCAGGCACCCCAGCCCAGCGCCGGACGCGGCACGCCGGCCGAGGAGCCACAGCCGAGGACTGTCAGCGTCAGTTTCATGCGATAGCTTTCGGAGCTGGCACCTTGCTGAACAGGCGGAAGAAATTCTCCGTGGTCTGGCGTGAAATCTCGTCCAGCGAAACGCCCCGCGTCTCCGCCAGCACTTTTGCGACCTCGACGACGTAGGAAGGCTCGTTGCGCTTGCCGCGGAATTTGCCGGGCGCCAGGTACGGCGCGTCGGTTTCCACCATGATGCGGTCGGCCGGAAGCTCGGCCGCGAGATCGCGCAAGGCCTGCGACTTCTTGAAGGTCAGGATGCCCGTGAAGGAAATCGACATCCCGAGGCCGATCGCCTGCATCGCGAGGTCCCGGCCGCCGGTATAGCAATGCAGCACCGCGCGAAACGGGCCCTTGGCCATCTCATCCTCGAGGATGCGGCCACAGGCCTCGTCGGCAGCGCGGGTATGGATCACCAGCGGCAGGCCGGTGGCGCGTGCGGCGGCGATGTGGGCGCGAAAGCCGCGCTCCTGCGCTTCCGGCGACCCGTTATCATAGAAATTA
>CALROE020000285.1:0-5436 GCA_943369715.1 Bradyrhizobium ivorense | reverse complement strand
GACGTTGAGCGAGACATCCTTGACCGCCACGACCGCGCTGTCGCCGCTGCCGAAGGTGACGCCCATGTCGCGGACGTCGATGAAACCCTTGCGCACGTCGGTATCTGCGTCGATGACGGTCATCGCTTGCTCCCCGATGCGTAGGCCAGCCACGGCATCAACAGGACGCCGACCATTCGAATGATGCCGCTGCACGCCAGGCCAAGGACGCCGATCGTGATCATGCCGAGCATGATCGCGGGATAATCCACCAGCGAGTATGCTTCCCAGGTGAAGTAGCCGACACCGTACTGGCCGGAGATCATCTCGGCGGCGATCAGCGAAACCCAGGCGACGCCCATGCCGACCGCGAGGCCGGTGAAGATGTGCGGCAGCGAGCCCGGCAGGATCACATTCCAGAACAGCTGCGGCTCATTGGCGCCGAGGCAGCGGCCGGCCCGTATCAGCACGCCGTCCAGCGAGTGAACGCCGTGGATGGTATTGAGCAGGATCGGGAAGAACGCGCCGATGAAGGTGATGAAGACGATGGCGGCCTCGTTGTTCGGCCACAGCATGATCGACATCGGCACCCAGGCGATCGCCGGGATCGGCCGCAGGATCTCCGTGACCGGCATGAACAGGTCCCGCACCCGCGCATACCTGCCGATCATCAGTCCGAGCGGCACGCCGATGGCGATCGCAATGGCGAAGCCGGTCAGAATGCGCCGCACGCTGATGGCGATGTTGTAGACGAACTTGTTCGACAGGCCGACCTGCATCGCCTGCTGAAACACCTCGGCGGGCGTCGGAACGTTCTTGAAGCGGATGTAGAATTCGAACCGGTATTTGGTTCCGAGATACCAGATCAGGAACAGGGTGCCGATCGAGACGCAGGCCAGCACCGCCGTGATCATCCGCTCGCGCGTGATGTACTTCAGCAGCCCCCGCGCCACATCGCGCAGCGAAACGGTCGGAACGATCTCCGGCTCCGGCGCCGCCGGCTCGGTCGCGACCGTATCGGGGGTATCGTTCGAAGCTGGTTCGGGCGCTGATGTCATTTTGGTTTCGACCACTCGCCCGGCATCGGCGTCGATGCCGGGGATCGGGATTGCTGCAACATTCACCCTCGCCATGCTGCCCATTGGATTGCCCTATTGGCCTACGTTGATGGCGGTGAGGGCTTCGGCGTAGGTCGCCACCTTGCCGCCGGTCTTGGCGGCATGAGCCTCGGCATCCTTCTTCAGCAGGAACGGCACCACATCCGGCTTCTTGAGGTCGGGCTTGATGGCGTAGAAGGCCGCATCGGCGAACAGCTTGATGCCGAGCTCATGATCGACGAGATAAACCGCGTTGAACTTCTTGCCTTCGCCGGTGTATTTCTTGACGCCGAGCAGCGTACAGACCGGCGAGCTGAACGATACGATATCGCCGCCCTGGATCCAGACTTCGCCGGCGAGTTTCGGATTGTCGACCGGCGCGTTGCAGACCGGATCGGTGCCCTTGACGTTGTAGGTATCGAACGCGGCAAGCTGCTTGTCGTAGTCGAGTCCGAGCTCCTTGTAGGTCTGCCGCACATAGCTGTCGTTGACCCAGGCGCCGATATCGAGCGGCTTGATCATGTTCAGCTTCTGCAGGATCGCGTAGTTGGCGCCGATCGCATCGATCCACGGCTTCTTGATGGTCGGATCGAGCGTGTGCACGCCGCCGGGACCGAGGAAGACGTAGACGACTTCCTTGTTGATCTTGGTCCATTCCTCGACCTTCTCGGCGCCGGCCTTGGGATTCTGGCGCATCCAGTCGTTGGCCTCGATCAGGGCCTTGAGGTAGGCGACGACGATCTCGGGATATTTCTCGGCGAAGTCCTTGCGGACCACCACGCCGTGGAAGGTCGGCACCTTGGTCTCGGCGCCGTCATAGATCTTGCGGGCAAAGCCCTTGAACGGCAGCAATTCGGCGAAGGGAACGAAATCGCCATGGGCGTCGATGCGCTTTTCCTGCAGGTTGGTGGTGCCGACCTCGGGCGATTGCGAAACCAGATTCCAGAAATCCGGCGACAGGCCGCGCTTCTGCAGCGAGGTCAGCATCATGCCGTGCGCGGCGGAGCCGAACGGCACCGAGACGTTCTTGCCCTTGAGATCGGCCAGTTCGTAGAACGGCGAGTCCTTGTGGACGACGATGCCGTTGCCGCCGCCGAAGGCATTGTAGGCGATGATGGCGATCAGCTGGGTTTCGTTCTTGGTGGCCTGCCCGGTGGCGCCATTCACCATCAGCGGGTAGTCGCCCATCATCCCGATCTGGATGTTGTTGGCCATCATGCCGTTGGTGATCGGCGGCCCGGAAGTGGAGTTCTGCCAGGACAGCGTGTATTTGAAATCCTTGTACTTGCCGGTCTTGGGCAGGTGCTTCTCGAACAGGCCGAGCTCTTTCAGGACGACGCCGCCGGTGACGGTATTGGTGGTCGTGTTCTGCGTGCCGATGCCGATCTCGAGGGTGGTCTGCGCGTTGACCTGGACGGTCATCAGCGTGACAGCCGCGGCAGCGAGCAATGGCAGGAAACCGGAAGTTTTCGAAGCAGGGCCGACGCGCATGAGAACAATCCTTTCGAACCAAACCATGGGAGAATGTGAGACGATGTCGGTGCGCGGCGCTGCGGCGACACCAGGCACAAGCTGCCTGGCAGCGGACAATCGTTCTTCATTATTGTGCAAGCGACATGCCATTAACCCTGTGCGCACGGCACCCGCCGGGCACGGATCGCTGGGAACATGCGCAATGAAGGGATTAGATGCCATCTTGCCGTCAGCTCGTTGCTTCCATCACGAACGGTCGAACGTTCGATGGCCAAGTCTGAACGGCTCACTGGAGATCCGGAACGGCAAAGGCCTCGAACAAGCAACGTATTGCGAAGAAATGTCAGGATGCTCAAAAAATGGACACCGCTGGCGCGGATACTGGCGATTCAATGAGCGAAGTGACCGGGGCTTAGCCAAGGTCGTAACGGAATCGGAGAATCGCGGCGTCCGGGAAGCTCGTCATCGCCTGCGGTCTGTCCGGTGACCTCGGCTGGCGACAGGCATGAAGCAGCGCCTGTGGATGCCAGGACACGGTGCGATGCAATGCGAGAATGCGGCAGCGTCCAGGCACACCCCGCGCGGCGCATTGGTTGGCGTTGCCTGAGTCCGCTTGCCGCCGCCTGCTTCAGCAAGCCGCGCGCGATCTCCTCTCAGACCTCGCCGGATGTCGCGATTTTGGTGGTCTTGCCGTCACGGATCTCGCTCAGCAATTCGGCGTTCTTGATCACCAGGTTCGCGCCGTGCATGTGCAGGATGCCGAGTTCGGCAAACCGCTTCAGGCTGGTGGTGACGGACTGGCGCGTGACACCCGTCATGTGCGCCAGGTCGGCGTGGGTGAACGACGCGGCAATCAGGGTGCCCTCGCGCTCCTCGACACCGTACAGGTTCATCAGGTGCAGCAGCAGTTGCGAGAGACGTTCGATGGGCGAGCGCGTGCCGAGCATTTGCGCCAGCGCCGAATAGCACTGGCCCTTGAAACTCAGGCCTTCAATAATGCTGATCGCCAGCGCCGGGATCGTCAGCACCATCTGGCGCAGCACGTCGCCCGGCAGATGAAGCACCGTGCTGTTGACGGCCGCCGCTCCGGACCAGATGTGCAGGCCCTGCCTGAACACCTCCGGACCGCCGACGAAATTGCCGGAATGCCAGTAGGCCAGCGTGATTTCGCGTCCCGACGGCGCGATGTAGAACACCTTGATCCGCCCGCTCTCGATCAAATAGATGCCGTCCTGCGGGCTTCCCTGGCTGAACAGCTTGGCGCCGCGGTAGAGCACCTTGCGCTTTCCGGACTCCAGCACACGGGCTTTTTCGCCTTCCGTCAGGCCGCGAAACAACGGAGGCGGTCCGCTGCGCTGCGTTCCCCCCTCAGTCATCAGCAAAGCCCCGAATTGGGGCTCGCCGGCCTGGGGCTTCTCCGTTGGAGTCCGTGGTGGTGACAGGTTCTTGCTCATCCCGTATCCGCTCGAAACTGAGACTGTACCAGAGCTCAGGTCGAGACTGAAGGCCAACGGACCATTGGACGCAACGAGCTTTCAGCTCGGCCGCGTCAATGGCCGGCGGATCAGCTCCGCTTTCCCTTGCCCCTGACCGAGGTCAGGAGGGCCTTGTCGAGTTCGATGCGTTTCTCCAGAAAAGCCGTCACGGCCTTGATGCGCGCGATATGCAGCAGGTCTTCGTGCACCGAAAGCCAGATGTCGCGCATGGAGAACAGTTCCGGCATCACCGGCCGCAGCTCCCGGTCGTTCGCCGCGACATAGGACGGCAGCATCGCGATGCCCTGCCCGTTCGCGACCGCGAAGACGCCAATGCCCGGCACATGGCCGGGCATTGCGATCAGGTGGGATGTAGCGCGAGCCGGCACTTCGCGCTGAACGCGACGAAGCACGAAACAGTCAGCCCTCGAACTTGAAGGATACCTTGAGCTTGGCGCGGTAGGCTTCGATCTTGCCTTTGGCGTCCAGTTGCATGTCGAGCTGGACCACTTCGGCGACGCGCAGATCGCGCAGCGATTTGCTCGCCCTGTTGACGGCGGCCGCAGCCGCCTTTTCCCAGGAATCCTTGCTGGTGCCGACCAGTTCAATGACCTTGTAGACGCTCTCTGCCATTGTCGTCCTCCCGTTGCTGTCAGGCAGGACGCAGGTGCTCCTGCCGCAACGCCAAGCCTAGCACCGGGATACCAGCGCCGAAAGGATGCGGCGCAGCATTGCTTCCGTGTGACGCAGGCGACGCTCACGCCAGGTTAGTGCCCGGTCAAGAAATGACCGGGCGGCAGCTGCCGTCCGGTCATTCAGATCATTTACTCAACGCGTTGCGGCGGCGCGCTGCCTCAGGCGCGGCGCGCTGCCTCAGATCGCATATTTGAACTGGGGCATCGCCTTCAGTTGATCCTTGGTGGCGCTGATCACGGCATGGTCCGGATACCACGGATTGGGCTTCGCGGGCGTCACCGCAGTCGTAGCGGTTTTGGCCGCGCCCGTGGTTGTGGTGGAACCCGGTCGGGTACCCGCCGTGCCACCTGCCCCCGCCGTACCGGTGTAGGCGACCGGCTCGTTGACGAATTTGACCTTGTCGAACGGCAGCGCGACCAGATGCTCGCCGACGCCGAGGAAGCCGCCGACGCCGATCACCACGCCCTTGATGTTGCCGCTCTTGTCCATCAAGAGATCGTTGATCGAGCCGAGGCTCTCATTGGCTTCGTTATAGACACTGAGGCCGACGAGTTTCGAACCGCGCCACTTGCCCTGGAACGAGGTGTCGGACATGGCGGCGGCCGGCGCCGCAGCCGTCTTGTCGGTTGTCGCGGCCGGGGTTTGCGCGAACGCCACGGTCGCGAGCAACGCGGACCCAACCACACCGGCAGTCATGAATTTAGCCAACATGTGAA
>CALROE020000284.1:0-5437 GCA_943369715.1 Bradyrhizobium ivorense | reverse complement strand
GGTTCTGATTTCCTGCGTCAGGAGACCCGACTGCGACGACAGATCGCCGGATGCCGCCATGGTCGACGTCGCGAGCTGCTCGGTGTCTTTCGCCGTCTGCGCCAGCGCCTGAATAGTGGTGGCGATTTCGCCAACTACCACGAACGCGCTGTCGATGCTGCGAGAGATTTCGGCAGTCGCCTCCGCCTGCGCTTTGGACGTCTCGGCGACCTTGCCGGTAATATCGTTGACCTCCGTGATCACGGTGCCGATTTCGGTGATCGACAGACCGACGCGGTCGGCGGCCGACTGCACCTGCCCGACCTGAGACTCGATCTCGGCGGTAAAGTTCGCGGTCTGGGTCGCCAGCGCCTTGACCTCATGGGCGACGACGGCGAAACCGCGCCCGGCCTCGCCCGCCCGTGCCGCCTCGATCGTCGCATTCAGCGCGAGCAGGTTGGTCTGGCTGGCGATCGCGTTGATCGACTTGACGACTTCGCTGATGCGCGAGGCGACATCCTTCAGCACATTAACGCTGTCGGCGGCGTCGCCCACGCGCTCGACGGCGCGTCCGGCGATCTCGGCTGAACGCACAATGTCGGCGCCGACGCCGTTTGCATTCGAGGCCAGCCTCGTCGTCGCCGACGCGACCGACTCCATGCTCGAAGCCGCCTGCTCGGACGCCGAGGCAATCGAGTTGATGCGTTCGCGGGTGGACGATGCGCCGGCGCGCAAATTTGCCGCCGTGCCGCTCATTTCCGTCGCGCCATTGTCCAGGGCGGAAACGATCGAACCCACGCTGCCCTCCAGCTCGGAGGTCTGGAGCTCGAATTGCCTGATGCGGGCTTCGATGCTGACGGTTGCGTCGTTGATGGTGTTTGCGCCCTGCAGCAGCGCGCCATGAAGTCCGCCGGGCAGGATACGCCGGTAATACTTGTTGTGATGCACGGCGTCCATCGCCGCGGTCGCCTCGCGGACGAAGGCATCGCAGCCGTCGATCATGTCGTTGATGATCCGAAGCAGCCCGGTCAGGCTGTCGTGCTCCGGGATCGACAGAATCCGCGCCTCGAAGTCGCCCGCGGCGATCCGCTTGCAGACCTCCTGCGCCTGTCGTGTCAGGCGCGAGGTCTTGACGATCCAGAGCATCGCCAGCCCCGACGAGGCAACCGCCAGGGCCTGCAATCCGAGAGCCGCACCCTGGTAACCCCACAAATGCAAGGCCGATGCGGCGATCGATCCGAAGATCGCGACCGCAATGCTAAGCAGCGCTCTTGTGAGAGAATACAAGTTCTTCATAGGCGACTTTCTTCGAGGCGACGAACTCGGTCAGGGCCTTGAACCCGGCCGCGAGCGCCTCTTTTCCATTGACGTGACTGCGTTCGATTTTCAGCACTTCGGCATAGAGCGGCATGATCGCCGTCTCCAGCATCTCGCGATCGGGGACCCGGCGATTGGAGTGGTAGCCGATCATGGCGCCCGTGGCATCGAACGACGGCGTCACATGGGCAAAGACCCAATAGTGATCGCCGTTGCTGGCCATGTTCTTGACGAAGGCGAAGATTTCGCGGCGATCCTCGATGGTATCCCACAGCAGGCGAAACACGCTGCGCGGCATGTCGGGATGCCGGATGATGCAGTGCGGCTGGCCGATCAGTTCGGATTCACGGTATCCGGCGATCTGGCAGAACAATCCGTTGGCGTAGGTCAGGCGCCCCTTCAGATCGGTTTTCGAGACGATCAGTTCGGATGCCGGGAAGAAAGTCTCGCGACCGCTCGGAGTAACGTGATGGGCCATCGTCGGCTTCCGGTATCGCAATCGCCATTGATTGCGCACCCAGGACAATTAGGAACCGCGACTGAATTTTCCCTTAAGTTTCGGCGGCTCGATATCGGCGCAGCCCAGCCATGCGTCCCATGCGTTTGCGACTCACTGGCAGAAGCCTTTCGTCGCGGCTTCCCTTGAACCCGGGGCTGGCTCACGAACTCGTCGGTTGCGCTCGCCGAAAAAATTTGAGCATGGAGATGCCGTCAGCGGCATCGTTGCCGCGTCCCGATTTTTCTCGGCAACCAAGAAACCAAAAGGGGATTTTGAATATGCTCAAATTCTACTTCAACGGATCGCCCAACCCGACCAAGGTCGCGCTCTTCCTCGAGGAAGCCGGCATCGCCTATCAGCCTTGTCCCGTCGACACCCGTGCCGGCGACCAGTTCAAGCCGGAATATCTCGCGGTCAATCCGAACGCCAAGGTGCCCGCGATCGACGACGACGGCGTCAAGGTGTTCGATTCCAACGCCATCCTGCTCTACCTCGCCGAAAAGACCGGCAAGTTCCTGCCGCCGGCTGGCCCCGCCAACCGCGCCGAGTTGCTGTCCTGGCTGATGTTCGTCGCCACCGGCGTCGGGCCGTATAGCGGCCAGGCCGTCCACTTCCGGCACTTCTCGCCGGAGAAGATCGACTACGCCCACAACCGCTACCAGTTCGAGGCGCAGCGGCATTTCGGCATCCTCAACGACCACCTGGCCAAGCGCCGCTATATGGTCGGCGACACCTACACCATCGTCGACATGGACGTCTGGGGCTGGGCCCGCATGATCCCCTTCATCATGGGCGAGGACGCCTTTGCGAAATACCCCAACGTCAAGCGGCTGGTCGACGAGATCTCGGCACGGCCGGCGGCGGCCAAGGCGATCGCGCTGAAGGACAATTTCAAGTTCAAGGCGGAAATGGACGACGAGGCGCGCGGCAACATGTTCAAGCATCTCGCGGTGAAGGCCGCCTGATCAGAATGCCCTCGCAAGCAAAACGGCGCCCCTCGCGGGGCGCCGTTTTCGTGTCAATCATCGAGGGCTGCAATCGCCTCGACCTCGATCAGCCAGCCCGGCCGCGCCAGCCGCGTAACGACGACCAGCGTGCTCGCCGGCGGCTTTTGCGTATTGACGTAGCGGTCGCGGACCGCGCGGAATTTCGGCACCTCGGCCGGATCGACCTCCGCGACCAGATAGACGTTCATCTTGACGATATCGGCCATGGTGCCGCCGGCCGCCTCGACCGCAATCCTGACATTTCGGAACACCTGCTCGGCCTGGGCTTCGAAATTGCCCTCGCCGACCAGCGCGCCGGAAGCATCGCTCGAAACCTGGCCCGCCAGATAGATCATCGTGCCCTTGTTGACCTTCGCGACATGCGAATAGCCGACCGGCGGCGGCAGCGTCGCCGGGCTGAAAATTTCCTTGGTCATGCTGTTTGCTCCAATGCATCAGGCCGTCAGCTTACGCTCTTTCGGGAAAGCGCCAAGCACGCGTTCGACCATCGTGGAGTCGCAGTACTCCTTGATCTGCTTGATCCTGCCGTTCTCGATCCGGTACACCATGCAATATTGCTGGTCGTAGCGCAGGCCGGCTTTGGTCATATTGTCGCCGCGTGCCTCGACCGCGACGAAGTCGCCTTCGGCGATGAAGTTGAACGCGACCGTGCGCGGCCGCACCGCGAACAACGAGCGGAAGTGGCCCATCAGCCCTTCCATGATCGCCTCGCGTCCCCTGAACTCGTGCGACCATGAATACCGGCCGGTGACGATCCAGCTGGCGTCGTCGGCGAGGTTGTCGACGAACGTGGTCCCGCTGCGATTGGCGGAATCCTCATATACCTGCTGCACGAGTTTCTTGTTGTTGGCTGCGGTGGTCATTGGCGGCTTCTCCATTGATTGGCTGTTGCCGATCATGGCCCGCGTCGCATCATTCTTCCAATCAATAGTGAATATGATATATATTCACTTCATGAATTTGAATTCGCTCGACCTCAATCTGCTGGTGGCGCTCGAGGCGCTGCTCAGGGAAGCCAGCGTCAGCCGCGCCGCGATGCGGATCGGGCTGTCGCAGCCGGCGACGAGCCACGCCCTGCAGCGGCTGCGCGACCTGATCGGCGATCCCCTGTTGGTGCGAACCGGCGCGCGGATGGAGCTGACGCCGCGGGCGCAGGCCCTGCGCGGACCGCTGGCGCAGGCGCTCGACCAGATCCGCGGGCTGTTCGTTTCGGACGATTTCGATGCCGCCAGCAGCGAGCGGCATTTTCGCCTGATGATGCCGGATCTCGCGGTCGAACTCCTGATGCCGCCGCTGATGGCGAAGGTCACCAGGGTGGCGCCGAACGTGACGATCGACGTGGTGCCGTGGCGCGGACCGGCGATCTTCTCGGCGGAATTCGCCCGCACCATCGACCTCGTGATCTCGATCGGCGACGCGTTCAAGGGATTTCACCGCCAGCGCCTTTACACCGACAGTGACGCGCTCGCGGTGCGGCGCGGCCACCCGGTGGGCGCAAAACTGAAGCAGCGCGACGCGTTCCTGGAGGCGCGGCATGTCGCCGTCGTGATCCGCGGCGCGCGCGAGGACCTGATCGACGGCTGGCTTCGCAGCAGGGGAATCGAACGGCGGATCGCGCTTGTCGTGCCCGGCTATATCGAGGCGCTCCATGTCACGGCGCGGACCGACCTCGTCGCCTTCGTGCCGCGCCGGCTGATCTGCGCGCTGGCGAAACAACTGTCGCTGGTGACGGTCACCCCGCCGCTCGATCCCGGGATCGACGAGCAGTTCCTGTTCTACCCGACCCGCGCCCGGATGGATCCCGGATCGATCTGGCTGCGCAACCTCCTGCTCGGCATCGGCCGGGAGATGGAGGGGAACAAGCGGCGGGCTGCGTAGCGGGTCGCGTAGGGTGGGCAAAGGCGCCACTTCGCGCCGTGCCCACCTTTCTTGGACGGGTGGAAAAGTTGGTGGGCCCGGCGCAAACGCGCCTTTGCCCACCCTACGAACTCAAGCCTTCTCTTCCGCCAGCACCTTCTGCACCGCCGGCCGCGCGGACATCCGCTTGTAATGATCCGCCACCTTCGGAAACTGCGCGATATCGACGCTGTCACCTTCGAGCCATGACGCGAGCGTGAACAGATAGGGATCGCAGATGGTGTACTGCTCGCCCATCACCCACGGACCCTTCAACATGTCGCGCTCGATCAGGGCAAAACAGGCGGCCATGGTCTGCGGCACCTTGCGCTTCATATCGGCAAAGGAAGATTCTTCCGTGGCCCAGCGCGGGCCGCGCATCTTGTGGGCATGATTGATGTGCACGGTCGAGCACAGATAGCTGTTGAACGACTGCGCCTGCGCGAAGGCGAAGGCGTCGTCCGGCGCGAGCTTCGCACCCGGAAAACTCTGCGCGATGAACGCCAGCATCGCCGGCGTCTCGGTCAGGATGCCGCGATCCGTCACCAGCGCCGGCACCCGCCCCTTCGGATTGACCTTGAGGTATTCCGGGCTGTTCTGCTGGTTGGATTTGAAATCCAGCCGCTCGGTGGTGTAGGGGGCGCCGGCCTCCTCCAGGGCGATATGCGAAGCGAGCGCGCAGGTGCCGGGGGCGTAATAGAGCTTGAACATGTCGGTCCTCAAGTGAAGGTCCGACGTT
>CALROE020000283.1:0-5452 GCA_943369715.1 Bradyrhizobium ivorense | reverse complement strand
GGTCGACGCGCCTGAACATGCAAGAGTCAAAGCGGAGCTGAGTATCATTCCCTTCCTGCCACCGGGTTCGGGCCCGTTTGAGTTCTACATTTACGCGGGCATCGGTCGCGCACGGCGATACCGCCTGACCTCGAACGACCCGATGCCGTTCCGCCTCATGCTCGACGCGCTGGTCGTCGGCAAGGCTGCGCGAAGAGTCGCGATCGCACTTCGCATGCCGGATTTGAGGCGTCCCAGCGATATCGGGCATTCCGAGGATCAGAGGTTGCTGGGATTGTTCCTGACGTCCGGCGGCGCAAAGATCGTTCCTAGGGCTGGAGCCGGCGCCGCGCAATGAGCTGTCGCAAAGCCAGCAGCGTCTCCGCATCCTGCGATTTCATGTTGGTACGCCCGCCATTGGCGAGATGGATCCGGCGCAGAACCACGATTTCCTCGATCGATGCGCTTTGCAGGCCTTGCTGCTTGGCCCGCCCCAGCCACTCGATGAAGAACGTTGCCGGCAGCTGTTCCTCGAACAGACCCATTCGATCGAACGCCGCTCGCCGAATCAACATGCACTGCTTCAGCTCGCCATGCAGGACTTCGATCGCCGGACGAATCGTATCCCGCTTTTCCTCCGGAACGTCCGGGCTGACGAACTGCCGCACGAGGCCGAAGACTGCCTCGATCCTCCGGGTTCGTTCCATGAGGGCGAGCTGCATTTCCAGCTTGCGAGGGAGCCACAGATCGTCGGCGTCGCAGAAGCCGAGCAAATCTCCCGATACCCTGGCGATGCCTCCGTTGAGTGCCACCGCCTGCCCGCGATTGGGCTGCGACACCAGCGTGATGCGGCTGCCGAAGCCCGCGAGAACGCTGCCGGTCCGATCGGTCGAACCATCGTCCACGACGATTACCTCGTCCGGCGGACGGCTCTGATTCAGCACGCTATCGACCGCCTCCGCGACGTAGGCTTCGGCATTGTAGGCCGCGATGAGGACCGAGACGCGCATATCAGTTTCCCGCCGCAGCCTGTCGCTTGCGCATGATCCGCCGCCTCAGAACATCATGCATGCCCCGCTCCATGCTCAGAAGGTCATTCGAGGTATTGGAGGCGTGCCTCCGATAGACGAGCCCATCGATATCGCAGAGGTTCACCCGCATGCCCGCCTCCGTCAGGCGCAGATAAAAATCAACGTCCTCTCCGAAATGCAGGCTCTCGTCGAACCCGTTGACGCGTTCGATGATCTGTCTGCGGAACAGGCCAGTACCGACGCTGGCAACGCCCACATGCCTTCCATCCATGGCGGCCATGCGCTGGTTGTGCTGCGCGCCCGCCTCGAATTTGACCCGCATGCGGCCGAACACGGCGTCGACGCTCAGGTTTTCACGCAACACGCCTGCCATCACGGCATGACGCGAAGCCGGCCACACATCGTCATGGTCGAGAAAGGCCACGTATCCGCCCTTTGCAGCAGATAACCCAACGTTGCGGGCGGCGGAAACTCCACGGCAGTCGCAACAGAACCGCTGGAGCCTGGGATCGTGGATACGTGACAGAATGGCCTGCGTAGCGTCAGTTGACGCGTCATCAACGACGATAACCTCGTCATCCATTTCAAGCTGGTCCAACGCCGATGCGACGGCTTCGCCGACGAAGGCCGCCCCGTTGCGCACCGGCACGATCACACTTGTCCAGTCCGTCATCGGTCAAAGCCTGTCGAGTTGGGCGGCGAAAGCGTCGGGGATCGCCAACGGTTCGGTGCCGGTATCGACGAAAAAGACCGGTGCCAGATCGACAGCGGCTGCGATCTTTTCCGCCGTCACATCCGGCCATCCCGGCAGTTCGATGGTGGTCGAAGCCATCAGCGCCGTAAAGGCATCGGAACGTCGCGCCAAGGCGAATTCCGGGAGCCGCGCGCCCTTCCGACGCGGCAGAAAGATCGCGGCGAGTACGCCGCCCCGCACACGATCGTCGAGTGCAGCCAGGCTCAGTTCGTGACGGCGCTCGCCGTCGACCTCCGAGAGCGGAGTGTCTGCTCCGATAAAATTGCGGAAAGGTTCGACCAGATCAAGACGTAGCCGAGCCGAACAATACAACGGTTCGACGCGTCCGTTCAACGTGTCGACAAACACAAAATCGTCTCCCGCATAATGCCATCCAGCCTGCGCGCAGGCCAACGCGGCTGTCGTCTTGCCACTTCGCCCCTTGCCCGCAAGCAACGCGAAACGCTCGCCGCGTCCTACGGCGCCTCCGTGCAGCGCGGTCCACGGTGTTTCGACGGACAACGCATGAATTAGCGCCAGCGCCGGTCTGCTCCGCACCCAGGGCGGCGCTTCACCGGCAGCGAGCCAGACGATCCCCCGGCCGGCCAGCCGATCGAGCGCGAACAGAACCGGGAGCCGACCCGGCTGCCAGACCGCGTAGCATTCGCCAGCCGCAAACAGACGGGATACTTCCGGCTTGTCGGGAACAAGATCGCAAAGATCGTGATGCGCGTCCGAGGTGAAGGCAATGTCGAGGTCGATGGCACCAATTGCGCTGCGAATGCACGACGGCAGGAAGGCTCCTGCCAGCGCCGGCGAGGCGAAATTCAATCGCAGCAGAAACGAACCCGCCCGCGCATAGGTCGCGCTCACATCCGGCGGAGGCATCCCGGCGAAAACCCGGTCGATCGCCTGTATGATTCTGTCCTTAGCCTGCATCCCCACCGCGAAGCGGCCAGCCGTTCTCGCCGACATCGTGGATGGGATCCAGCAGCAACAGGTCGCGCAGGTCGTCGAAGCGCTCCAAACGCGGCGCCGTGAATTCGCCAGCGATCAGCGGCAACCAGTCCTCGGACCGGGCAACGGAGTTGTCCGGGACCACGATCCCCTCCTCCACAAGATGATCGACGAACGCCCGCACGTCGCGATCTATCGCCAGTCTTTCGGCTCCGGGCCTCGCGGAAAATCCGTCAACAATCTGCTCCGGTGTCTTCCCCGCATGGAGGCCCAACCAGATCTGGGCGCCCGTACCGTCCAGGTTGTAGTAAATGCCACTTGCGTAGTTTGCGAGCACGACTTCATCGCCAAACTGTCTGCTGATCAGCATCGGCACCGACGTTGAAAAAAACATGACACTCTCGAGCATCCTGAAATCTGAATTCAAGCTATCACAATGACTTGCGGATGCAACTCGTCAACGATAAAGACGTCCGGACCGCACCGCGATCATCCATGCGACATGCGCTCTTCTATCCGCAGGTCCCTTCGGATCCAACGAGAGATTCTCTCCTCGTTAACGACCAGACGAACCGGACCCCTACAATCACGCCACATATGCCGACTTTTTAGACACGCTGCGCAACAAGCGCCCAATGAAAGCAGACCTTTTCGACCCAAAAGGCGGTAACTTCGAAACCGGGACTACATTCGTGGCAAGCTATTTTTGGAATTGATAATGGACGACGGGTTAGAGCAACTCCTGCAAAGATTGAAAGTACTGGAAGAGCGCGTAGCACTGCTCGAAGACAATCAGGTCCAGCTGCAGGAGGCATACGGCAATTCCCGCATGATGCTCCGACGATTCCTGCTTCGGCCGCCGATGTGGACGTACGAACAGCACTCTCCCCGTCAGATCGACCTGCTCTCGATGCAAGCGGCCGTGCCGGCATTGCCCGCCGTGATTCCCTCCATCGCAATCGTGACGCCAAGCTATAATCATGCCCGCTTCCTGAAAGCGACGATCGACAGCGTGCTCGGTCAAGACTATCCGAACCTAGTCTATCATGTTCAGGACGGAGGATCCGACGATGGATCTCTCGATATCCTGAAGCCCCAGGGTGACAGGATCAAGTGGCGAAGCAACCCAGATGACGGTCAGGCAGATGCGGTGAATCGCGGATTCGAAGGCACCGATAGCGAAATCATGGCTTATCTGAACAGTGACGATATCCTGCTTCCGGGCGCACTTGCCTATGTTGCCAATTTCTTTCAATCACGGCCAGACGTCGATATTGTCTACGGCCATCGGGTCTTTATCGACAGCACCGGCTCGGAAATCGGTCGAGCGGTCCTGCCCGCGCACAGCAGCAGAGCGCTTCTCTACGCCGGATACATCCCACAGGAGACGATGTTCTGGCGCCGGCGCGTATGGAATACCGTCGGCCCCCTGGACACGAGCTTTCACTACGCGCTGGATTGGGAATTCATGCTGCGTGCCCAGGTCGCCGGATTCAAGTTTGAAAGAGCTCGAAGGTTTCTCGCATGCTTTCGCGTACATGACCGCCAGAAAACCACGCGCAATTACGACGTCGGACGTCGGGAGATGAGAGCGCTTCGCTTGAAATATCTGGGGCACGCGCCCACCCAAATGGAAATAGTCCGCGCGATCGCTCCCTATCTAATGCGTCAGTTCATCTTCCACTGGAGCCACAGGCTGGGCCTGTTGAAGCATTAGAGGCTCGCCTGGCTGCCGGAAACATGCCGGTGGTATTGCTCTATGACAGAGCTGACCGGACCGAATGCCCTGATGCGCCCCCGATCGAGCCAGAGTCCCTTGTTGCACCATCGGCTGGACAATTCGAGATTGTGTGAAGCCAGCACCATGACGTTGGCGCGCTCGATGAAGCTTTGGATGCGCGCCTCGGCCTTGTTGAAGAAGTGCGCATCCCCGACCAGGATCGATTCATCCATCAGAAGTATTTCCGGTTCGAAGCACGTGGCCACCGCGAAACCGAGCCGCAGGATCATGCCCGCCGAGTAAGTCCGCACCGGCATGTCCAGATAGTCACCGAGCTCGGTAAACTCGACAATCTCCGGCAAACGCTGCTCGATCGCTGCCGGCGAGAGCCCGAGCAAAAGCGCGCGCACTCTAATGTTGTCAAATCCGTTCAGATCGAAATCAATACCCAGGTTTATATCGAACAGCGGAGAAACGCGGCCGCGCGCTATAACTTCACCGCGGGCGGGTTCGAAGATACCGGCGATGGTCCTCAACAATGTCGTCTTGCCGGCGCCGTTGGCTCCGACCAGGGCCAGTCGGTCTCCGGCCGCCAGAGACAAGGAAATGTCATTCAGCGCCTCCACGACGACGTGGTCCCTGGCATCCCGGCCGATCCTGCCTCCGGAACCGTGAAACAAGACGCGCTTCTTCAGCGAGCGGGATCCCGCCTGATAAACCGGGAACACGACAGACACGCCATCAAGGCGCACGACCGCATCATCTGGGACGTCAGGGTTCATAGCCAGTATGCAATTCTGCTTCGATATCGCGAAAAGATCGTGGCCGCGGCGAGAACATTGATCACGGTTATGGCAAAGACCACTGCGAGCGTCCGCGTCGATGGCTGAGAGCCGAGCAAGGGGGCGCGGACTATCTCGATCAGATGAAAGACCGGATTGGCTTCTGCGAGATGACTGCGCGGCCCCAGCAACTCGGGCGTCCAGATGATCGGCGTGGTCAGGAATATGATCTGTGACAGGCTCGCCATGA
>CALROE020000282.1:0-5455 GCA_943369715.1 Bradyrhizobium ivorense | reverse complement strand
ATGGTCGGCAAGGATTTCGAGGCGGGTCTCGCCAATCTGAAACGGCTGGCCGAAAAGTGAATCCCGCCGTTCAGGACGTCATTCATCCCAGGAGCATGCGATGCAGGTCAATCCCTATTTGTTCTTCAACGGCAATTGCGAAGCTGCATTGAAGTTCTACCAGAAAGTGCTCGGCGCGAAGATCGAGGTGATGTTGCCCTACTCGACCGGGCCTGCCGACATGCCGATGCCGCCGGACTGGAAGGACAAGGTCCTGCACGCCAGCATCCTGATCGACGGCGAGGTGATCATGGCGTCGGATGCGTCGCCCGGTGATTTCCACCAGCCGCAGGGAATTGCGGTCGCGCTGCAGGTCGAGGATCCCGCCGATGCCGAGCGCCGGTTCAAGGCATTGGCCGAAGGCGGCAGCATCAGGATGCCGTTCGGCAAGACCTTCTTCTCCCGGGGATTCGGTATGTGCGTCGATCAGTTCGGCACGCCCTGGATGGTGAATTGTCCGATGGCGGATTAGATTCAGTTGTCATCACCCGCGGAGGCGGGTGATCCAGTATTCCAGAGACGTCAGCGATGGGGCCGAAAGGCCGCGGCGTACTGGATCCTCCGCTTTCGCGGAGGATGACGAGTTGGGGGGAGGCGGAGAGCTATGCGACCCGACTGCTATCCGTTCCGCCGCTGGCCGCGCAGCGTCGGCAGGCCGATGCCGGCGGCATCGAAACCTCCGTCGACCGCGAGGATCTGGCCGGTGATGTAGCTGGCGCGGTCGCTGCACAGGAACAACACCGCCTCCGCCAGTTCCTCTTCGAGGCCGTAGCGGTTGAGCGGAATGGCGTCGTGATAGTCGGCGCGGATTTCCGGAGTATGCACCTGCTTTGCCATCGCCGTTTCGACCGGGCCGGGGGCGACGCCATTGACGCGAATTCCGAGCGAGGCCAGCTCGACCGCGAGCTGTTTTGTCAGATGCGCCAGCCCGGCCTTGCTGGTGCCGTAGGCCGAGCGCAGCGTCGAGGCGCGCACCGCCGAGATCGAGGTGATGTTGACGATCGCGCCGCCGCCAAACTCGCGCATCAGCGGCACCGCCGCCTTGGTGCACAGGAACGGCCCGGTCAGATTGACTTCCAGCACCCGCTTCCAGTCCGCATCCGAAGTCTCCAGCAGCGGCGCGAACACCGCGATTCCGGCATTGTTGACCAGCGCATCGAGCCGGCCGAACCGCGTGGCGGTTTTGGCGACCGCGTCCGCCACCGCGCCGGCGTCGGAGACGTCGCAAGGCAGTGCCATCGTCGTTTCCGGGCTTTTCAGGCCTGCGACCGCGCCGGCCAGCAGCGCGCTTTCGATGTCGAGCAGCGCCACGCGCCAGCCCTCGGCGAGAAACCGTTTGGCCACCGCGAGCCCGATGCCGCGGGCGGCGCCGGTTACCAGTGCGACTTTTTGCGGGGCAGGGACCATCGGTATTCCATTTCGCCTGAAGAGGAATTTGGCGCCTCTATAACCCACGCCGCCGGCCGTGTCCCTTGCATGCTGCGTTGCGTCCGGGGCACGCTGCAAAGGCCAGCCGCGAGCGAAAGGGCCAGCCAATGATCGTCATCGACGTCAGGGACATGACTCCCGAGCCATGGCGGCTCGGCGTCGAGACCCGCATGCTGATCTCGGCCAGCAACGGTGCTGCGCAATTATGCGTGTTCGAGCAGTGGATCGCGCCCGGCGCCGGCGCGCCGACCCATTCGCATCCGGTCGAGGAAGTGCTGACGGTGCGCGAGGGCGAGGCCGAGATGTGGATGGGCGAGCAGCGGCTCACCGTCTATTCCGGCCAGTCGCTGATCGTGCCGGCGAACCGCATGCACGGCTTTCGCAATTCCGGCACCGTGACGCTGCACATCCACGCGGTGCTGGCCGCCCCGTTCTTCGAGGCGAATGTGGAGGGGGAGAAGGACACGGTGCGCAGGTGGAAGGCAAGCTGAGTACGCGGTGCCGTAGAGTGGGCAAAACGAAGCGTGCCCACCAGCAGTCCGTCTGAGTCGCGGTGGGCACGGCGCAGGCGCGCCTTTGCCCAACCTGTGTTTCCTTCCCCTTCCTCGCCATCACCTTCTCATACGCCGCCTGCAATCGTCGCCGACGCCACATGGTTCCGAAATAATCCTGCAGGGCATGTCGGTGCCGCAAAATCCGGTTCGTCTTAACAACAGAGCCGGAATTCGTGTGGCGGAAACTACCCGCCCGGCCGGATGAACCGACGAAACGGAGCGTGACGATGCGATGCATGGTGATCGTGAAGGCGAGCAAGGACACCGAGGCCGGCGTGATGCCGGGCACCGAATTGCTCACCGCCATGGGCAAGTTCAACGAACAGATGGTGAAGGCCGGCGTCATGCTGGCGGGCGAGGGGCTGCATCCGACGTCGAAGGGCGTGCGGATCAAATATTCCGGCAAGATGCCTGATGTGAGCCACGGTCCGTTCGCCGTGACCAATGATCTGGTCGCCGGCTTCTGGCTGATTCAGGTCAAGTCGCTCGGCGAGGCGATCGAGTGGATGAAGCGCGCGCCGTTCGATGGCGGCGCCGAAATCGAAATCCGCCAGGTGTTCGATACCGAGGACTTCGGCGAGGCGCTGACGCCCGAACTGCGCGAGCAGGAGACGCGTCTGCGTGCGCAGGCGGGGAAGAAATGACGGTCGATGGACCGCCATTCCGGGCAGCCCGCGAGGGCTGAACCCGGAATCCGGAGGTAGTGTTCCCGGGGTTCCGGGTTCGCGCTAACGCGACCCGGAATGAAAGCCGAACTGACCCGGGTGCAAGCAAAGGAGATGGACGATGAGTGATAGCTATCTTGCCGTATTCGTCGGCAGCAAAACCAGCGCGAAGATGACCGCATGGAACGCGCTGTCCGAGACCGAGCGCAAGACGAAGGAGAGAGAGGGCATTGCGGCCTGGAAGGCGTGGGTGGAAAAGCATCAGGCCGCGCTCGCCGAGATCGGCGGACCGCTCGGCAAGACCAGGCGAGTCGGCCCTGACGGCATTGCCGACGTCAGCAACGAGATGGGCGCCTTTACCGTCGTCCGTGCCGAATCGCACGAAGCTGCGGCACGGATGTTCGAGAACCATCCGCATTTTGCGATCTTTCCCGGAGAAGCCGTGGAGGTCATGCCCGTTCTGCCGATTCCGGGTGGTTAACGGCCTGATGGACACGTGACCTTTGCGCCCGGCTCATGTAAAAGCCTTTCACATGAGCTGGCGCAAGGAACAACGCCGCGCCGAGCGCGGCTATCATCACGGCAATCTGAAAGAGGCGCTGCTGCAGGCGGCCCTCGGGCTGATCGCGGAAAAAGGCCCTGGGGGATTCACCTTTGCCGATGCCGCGCGCATGGCGGGCGTCAGCCCCGCGGCCCCCTATCGTCACTTTCGCGATCGCGATGAGCTGCTTTCCTCAATCGCGCAGCGTGGTTTCGAGCAGTTCGAGGCGCAGCTGACGTCAGCCTGGGACGACGGCCGTCCCGACACCGTCACCGCGTTCGAGCGGCTCGGAAAGGCCTATCTCGCCTTTGCCCACAATGAGCCCGCATTCTACTCGGCGATGTTCGAATCCGGCCTTCCTGTCGACCTCAGCCCCACCCTGCAGGCAGCCAGCGAACGCGCCTTCGGTGTGATCAGGGCTGCCGCCGAACGGCTCGCCGCCATGGTTCCACCCGGCATGCCGCGGCCGCCGGCGATGATGATGGCGCTGCACTTCTGGTCGATGTCGCACGGCGTGGCGTCGCTGTTTGCGCGCGGCGACCAGGCCCGCCGCAAGCTGCCGATGTCGGCGGAGGATCTGCTGGAAGCGGAAGTGCTGATTTATCTGCGCGGACTGGGTTTTCCGACCGACCGCAGGCCGTCCGGCCAGATGGATCCATCGGCAAAGCCGGCGGCTCCGCCGCCCGTGCCACCGGCCGGGCCTCCCGCCGGCCCCTGGGGCACCCCAAAATAAATTCGACGCCGCCGCTTGCGCCCGGCTTGACAAAAACCCGGGATCGTTTATCTATGTAAATGTTATTTACATTCACAACGGCGTGATGCCGATGGAGAGGGAAATGGCCTACACCGCAGATGTCAATCGCTGGCGCGGCCCCACGGAAGAGGTCCACCGCCCGCACATGTTTGATTCGCCATGGCACCCCGGCTGGATCGCCGTGACCGTGCTGGGCTTCATCATCTGGTGGCCGATCGGCCTCGCCCTTCTCTTTTTCACACTCGGGAGCAGAAAAATGGGTTGCTGGAGCAATCAGGATCGCTTTGCCAACAAGATGGAGCGGATGCAGTACAAGATGGATCGGATGCGTGGCCGAATGGAGCGCGGCGGTTTCGGCTTCGGCTTCGGCGGCCCGCCCTCCAGCGGCAACCGCGCCTTCGACGAATACCGCGTCGAGACGCTGAAGCGGCTCGAGGAAGAACAGGTCGAGTTCAAGGATTTCCTCGATCGCCTGCGCCACGCCAAGGACAAGGCCGAGTTCGACCAGTTCATGGCGCAGCACAAGCAGCGCCCGACCCCGCCGAACGATCAGCCGCAGGGCTGAGCGACAGGGCTGGACGATCCGAAGTCAAAGCCTCGGGCGCAGTGCCCCCACAGAACCCGATGGCGACAACGCCGCCCGTTTGCGAAAGCAGACGGGCGGTATGCTTTTTGGCCAGGCGCAGCGCCTTGCTCGTTTGGTCGGAAGTTCCGCAATTTCGCGGAGATGCCACTATAAAAACGCGGCCGATATGTTATCGTCGGCCGGATGACCACGAAAATACTTCAGGACGCAATGCGACGTGTCGAGGCTTGGCCCGAGGCCGCCCAGTTGGAGCTTGCTGAGCTTGCGCTGGAACTCGACGCGGGATTTTCCGGGGAAGTGTATCGCGCCACTCCCGAGGAACTAGCAGGGATTGAGCGTGGCCTGAAGGACGCTCGCGACGGACGCTTTGCAACCGACGAGCAAGTCAAGGCAGCGTTCGACAAGTTTCGTCGTGCATGAAGGTTGTCTACACCGAGGAAGCGCTCCGCAACTTCGATGATATCAACGAAATACTATACATCCACCACTCGGCGCGAGAGGCTTAAGGTTTGAGGGGGCGCGGGAACGTGGCGCCGTATTCAATTGCCGTCGCCTACGCCCACTGGCGCTTTGACGGGACGGCGATATATTTTGCAGCACGCAAACGCGTCGCTGGCGCGACCCGGTGCTGAATGGGCGGATGGACATGGTTCCGGACGGAATTTCACCCAGCGGCGAAGTGTGGCGCGCGATCCGGCGCGAGGCTGAAACCGCGTTGGCCCGCGACCCGCTGTTCGGCGCCTCCCTGTCGGCCGCCATCCTCGATCATTCCGACCTCGGCAGCGCGGTGGCCCATCAAATCGGCGCGCGGCTCGGCAGACGCGCTGATGACCGCGAGCAGTTCGCGCGCGTCACGCGTGAGGCGTTTGCGGACTCTCCCGATCTGGT
>CALROE020000281.1:0-5463 GCA_943369715.1 Bradyrhizobium ivorense | reverse complement strand
CTTCAGGGTCGCGGCGACCTGCTCGACGATCACCGGCGCCAGCCCTTCGGTCGGCTCGTCCATCACCAGCAGGCGCGGGTTGAACAGCAGGGCGCGGCCGATCGCCAGCATCTGCTGCTCGCCGCCGGAAAGCTGGTTACCGAAATTGTTGCGGCGCTCTTTCAGCCGCGGAAACATCTCGTAGACCTTGGCCACCGTCCACGGCCCCGGCTGGGCGACGGCGGTCATGTTCTCCTCCACCGTCAGCGAACGGAAGATATTGCGCTCCTGCGGCACCCAGCCGATGCCCGCCCGCGCCCGCTGATCCGGCCGCATCGCGGTGATGTCGGTCCCGCCGAGGGTGATGGTGCCGCCGAAACGGCGGGTGATCCCGACGATCGAATTGATCAGCGTGGTCTTGCCGGTGCCGTTGCGCCCCAGCAGCGCCAGCACCTGGCTTTCCGGCAGGCGAAGCGACATTCCGGGCAATACCACCGCTTCGCCGTAACCGGCGCGCAGGCCTTCGATGGCGAGGAGATCAGGCATCGGCGGCCTCGCCGAGGTAGACCGCCTTCACCCTGGGATCGCGCGCCACCTCGTCCGGCGGGCCCTCCACCAGCATCGCACCGTTGACCAGTACCGAAATACGATCGGCGAACGAGAACACCAGATCCATGTCGTGCTCGATCAGGAGCACCGTGACGTCGCGCGGCAAAGCCGCCACGGCCGCGAGGATATCGTGGCGCTCGCTTTCGGGCACGCCGGCCGCCGGCTCGTCCAGCAGCAGCACGCGCGGCCTGGCGGCAATGGCGACCGCGATCTCGAGCAGGCGCTGTTTTCCGTAAGGCAGGGTCACCGTCAGCTCGTTCATGACGTCGAGCAGGTGGAACCGCGCCAGATTCTCCGCGATCTCGGCATTGACGTCGTCGCGCGTCCCCATCCGGCGCCACCAGTCGCCGCCGCGGCCGAGCCGCTCGGAGACCGCAAGCCCGATGGTCTCGAGCGGCGTCAAATCGGCATAGAGCTGGTTGATCTGGAAGGTGCGCGACAGCCCGCGCAGCACCCTGGTGTGGACTGCCAGGTCGGTGATGTCGTTGCCCTCCAGCAGGATGCGCCCCGCATCGGGCTTGAGCACCCCGGTCAGGAGGTTGATGACGGTGGTCTTGCCGGCGCCGTTCGGGCCGATCAACGCGTGGCGGGCGCCCTGCTCTATCCTGAGCGACAGGTCCTGGGTGACCCTGAGGCCGCCGAAGCGTTTCTCCAGTCCGATCGTTTCCAGCGCAACCGTCATGACGCGTCACTTTCGGGAACCACAACGACGGCCTTGCGTCCGGCAAGCCGCCGGATCACCAGGTTGGGCAGCCACAGGGCCCAGCGATGCATGCGGGCCCGGCCGACCAGCACGATCACGACCAGCACGAGGCCGATCCAGAATAGCCAGTATTGCGGCGTGATGGTCTGGAAGACCTCCTGGAGCATCTTGAAAACGACCGCCCCGATCAATCCGCCATAGAGATAACCGGTGCCGCCGATGACGAGGACCAGCATCAGATCGGCCGATTTTTCGAATGCGAACACATCCAGCGAGGCCAGCGCCGTGGTCTGGGTGAACAGCGCGCCCGCGATCCCCGCATAAAACGCCGACAGCGTATAGACCGCGATCAGCCGCCGGTTGACGGGAATGCCGATCGCGGCCGCCCGCAGCGGGTTGTTGCGGATGGCGCGCAGCGACAGGCCGAACGGCGAATGGACGATCCGCCGCGCCAGCAGGAACAACAGGAACAGCACGATCAGGCAGTACCAGAAGCCGGTCTTGCCGAACATGTCGAAGGCGAACATGCCGAGGAGCGGCTGCATTTCGATGCCTTGCAGCCCGTCGGTGCCACCCGTGATGTTGGAGAAGCGTTCGCCGAGCGCCTCCATCAACAGCGCGATGCCGAGCGTCACCATCAGCCTTGTCAGGTCCACACCGCGGATGACGAGGAAACTGGTGAAGAAGCCCAGCACCATCGCCGCCAGGCCTGCGACCACAAGCGCAATCACCGGCTCGTTGATGATGCCGTGCAGCGCCAGCAATCCCGCCGAGTAGGCGCCGACACCGAAGAAGGCCGCGTGTCCGAGCGAAACGATACCGGCGTAGCCGAGGATCAGGTCGAGCGACAATGCGAACAGCGCCAGCCGCAGGATGTCGGTCATGATCAGGTAGCGCGACGGAAACAGCAAGGGACAGGCCAGCACCAGCACCCAGAACACCACTTCGCTGATGCGCCAGCGGCCGCTCGCCATCGCAGAGGTGGAGACGTCGTTGCTCGCGCTCATCGGCGTCAACGCGTCGCCGTGCGGCCGAACAGACCGTTCGGACGCCAGATCAAAATCACGATCATGATGGTGTAGATCACGAACGGTCCCATCTTGGGCACGTAATACTTGCCGGCGACGTCGCCGATGCCGAGCAGCAGGGAGGCCAGAAACGGCCCGGTGATGCTGGAGGAGCCTCCGACGGTGACCACGATCAGGAAGTAGATCATGAACTTCAGCGGAAAATACGGGTCGAGCCCGAGGATCTCGGCGCTGAGTGCGCCGCCGAGGCCGGCCAGCCCGCAGCCGAACGCAAAGGTGAAGGCGAACACCTGCGGCACGTTGATGCCGAGCCCGGAGGCTGCGCGGGGATCGTCGACCGCCGCCCGCAGCCGGCTGCCGAACCGCGTACGCGCCAGCACCAGCTGAAGGGCCACGGTCAGCAGGCCGCAGATCACGATGATCATCAGCCGGTAGCGGCCGATGCCGACGCCGAAGAAATCGATCTGCCCCTCCAGCGCCGCCGGCAGCTTGATGAAGATCCGCGACGATCCCATGATGTAGTCGACCGCCGCCACCGACATGAAGACGAGGCCGACCGAGAACAGCACCTGGTCGAGATGGCTTCTGGTGTAGAGGTGGCGGTAGAGCGAGCGTTCCAGCACCACGCCGATCGCAGCGCTCACGACGAACGCCAGCGGCAGCGCGGCGAAAAACGGCCAGCCGGACTGGTTGACCAGCACCGCGCAGACATAGCCGCCCGTCATGGCGAACGCGCCATGCGCAAGGTTGACGAAGTTCATCAGCCCGAGCGTGACGGCAAGGCCGCACGCCAGCACGAACAGCAACATGCCGTAGGCGACGCCGTCGAACAGGATGGTGAACAGCGTGGTCATGGGCAAATGCCGAAAGACTTTCTAGAACTCGTCATTCCGGGGCAGCGCGGAGCGCTGAACCCGGAATCTGGAGCCACAAACTGCGAGATCCCGGGTTCGCGCTAATGCGCGCCCCGGGATGACACGCTTTCGCGCGTCATTTCTTCGTCTTGCCGGAATCCTTGACGGCCTCGAAAGTCGCGAATTCGACGTTGTAGAGTTCGCCGTCGACCTTCTCAACCTTGCGGATATAGATGTTCTGCACGATGTCGCGGGTTTCCGGATCGATCGAGATCGGGCCGCGCGGGCTTTCCCACTTCATCCCCTTCATCGCAGCGATCAGCGCATCGCCGTCGGTCTTGCCACCGGTCTTCTTCAGCGCCTCGTAGATCAGATGGATGCCGTCATAGCCGCCGACCGCCATGAAACCCGGGCGGCTGTTGAAGGCCTTCTTGTAGGCGGCGACGAACTCCTTGTTCATCGCGGAGGGGTGGGCCGCCGAATACAGATGCGCGGTGACGGCGCCGAGCGCGGCATCGCCCATGTTGTTCAGGAGGTCGTCGTCCATCACGTCGCCGGGGCCGATCACCTTGATGCCGGTCTTGTCGAGCCCGCGCTCGGCAAATTGCTTCATGAAGTTGCCGCCCTGCCCGGCCGGCACGAACACGAACATCGCATCGGGCTTGGCATCCTTCATGCGCTGCAGGAACGGCGCGAAGTCGGGATTGGCCAGCGGAACCTTGACCTCCTCGACGATCTCGCCGCCGCCGGCGGTGAAGTTCTGCTTGAAGAAGTTCAGCGCGTCGTTGCCGGGCGCGTAGTCGGAGGTCAGCGTCGCGACCTTCTTGATGCCGTTCTTGGCAGCCCAGTCGCCGATGATGGTGGAGGATTGCGCCAGGGTAAAACTGGTGCGCACGATATAGGGCGAGCGCTCGGTGATGATCGAGGTGCCGGCCGCCATCACGATTTGCGGGATCTTGCCCTGGGTTGCCAGCGGCGCTGCGGCAAGGGCTGCCGGGGTAACGCCGAAGCCGGCGATGAAATTGACCTTGTCGTTGACGATCAGTTCCTGCGCGATGCGCTTGGTATTGTCGGGAACCGCGCCGTCGTCCTTCAGGATGATCTCGATCTTCCTGCCGGCGACGGTGTCGCCCTTCTGCTGCATGTAGAGCTTGACCGCATTGTCGATCTGCTTGCCGGTCGACGCCTGGCCGCCCGTCATCGGCAGGATCAGGCCGATCTTCACGCTCTCCTGCGCGCTGGCCGGAGCGCCTCCAGCCGCGACGGCGAGTGCGATGCCCGTGGCAGCCAACGACAATAAATCAGTGCGAATCGACATGAACGCTCTCCCCTGGTCGGTTTCGTGCTTCGAACCGAGTTTCCGCTGTTGCCGTACCATAACCCCGGTGTTTCAGCCATGTGCCGTCGCGGCATGACGTCCTATATCGGCGCGGCATGGCGACCCCGCGCGGCAGGGTCAATTGCAGTGGTGCGAAGGCCCCGGCCGGCCATGCCGCAATCCCCGGCCAGTTGAGCGGGCCAGTCGTGGAGGTGAGCATAAGGTATCATAATACCATTCCCACGAAGTGCAATTTTTACAATTCTACTAATGCGCTAGACTGACGCCATCCGGCAGAGCGACTTCGTCGAAGTGCGGGATCCATCGGGGGAGCGATCGGGAGCCCACGAGAACTCACCAGACACGGCTGCGACCCCAAGCAAATGTCCACAGGCACCCGCCATCTTGTCATCGCCCTTGCCGTCACGCTTGCCTCGTGCGGCCTGGGGGGATGCGGATCCATCAACGAAAAGCTCTCGGCCGGAATGGGCGATGTCATCCCGCAATGGGCCGGTGGCATGCCCGCCGATGCCCCACCGAGGCCCGGCACCGCGAAATACGACGAGTTCATGCAGGAACGGGAAAGGAAGCGACTGCAACCCGCTGCGGAAAGAGATGATGCCAAACCCGACGGGTCATCAGCGGAGCGCATGCGATAGGCCGCGAGCAACCGCGTTAACGATGATCCGCTTAGCGATTGTGCGTTCCGGTATCGATCTACTAAGAATGCACGATCGCTTTGTGCATGAGAGCGATTCGAGAGTCGCCCGGAGCGAGTGGGCCTAGTGGACGCCAAGAGAAGCGAAGCAGAGCAAACCAGGAGTCTGGTCATAGGTGGCACGGGACTGGTCGGCGGCTATATCGTCGAGCACCTCCTGCGCGTGGACCAACGGCCATTTGTCCTGTCGAGATCGCACCGGAGCACAGCGGGAGTCGATTGGTTCCATGGCGATCTGGAGAAGCCGGATTCAC
>CALROE020000280.1:0-5470 GCA_943369715.1 Bradyrhizobium ivorense | reverse complement strand
TTTGAGTGTTCTGGATGCCTACATCTTGGCCCATTTAGTCATGTCGAAGGGTGAAGCCCGCCGTCAAATCAAGGGCGGCGGCCTTCGCGTCAACGATGCGGTCGTTGTCGACGAGAACTTGATCCTAACCCTAAAGGATGTAACGGCCGAAGGGTTCATCAAGCTGTCGTTCGGCCGCAAGCGCCACGTCCTGCTCAAACCTGCATAGGCCTAAGCCTGCATAGGCGTATTCGCTTTACGCGCTTGCTAGCAGCCGCGGAAACGCGCTCCCTTCTCCCATGGATCAGAATACGCCACGGGAGGATGCGCCGACCAAACCGCTGAAGCCGGCGCGGGTGGCGCTCAACGTGCTGGCCCTGTGCTTTGCCCTGTCGGTGCTGGGCCGCGGCCTCGGCGAGAGTTTTACCGTGTTCCTCAAGCCGATTTCGGAAGATTTCGGCTGGGACCGCGCCGAGGTGGTCTCGGTCTATTCGCTGACCTGGCTGGCGGGAGGACTGACCGCGCCGCTGATCGGCCGGCTGTTCGACCGCTCCGGCCCTCGCGCCGTCTACTCGCTCGGGCTGTTCCTGCTCGGCGCCGCGTTCCTGGTCGCCGCGCATGCGCAGCACCTCTGGCAGGTTCAGCTCAGCGTCGGACTCTGCGTCGGGCTCGGCATTGCCCTGATCGGCAACGTGCCGAATTCGATCCTGCTCGGCCGCTGGTTCGGCCCGCGGCTGCCGACGGCGATGGCGATCCTGTATTCGGCGACCGGCGCCGGCATATTCGTGCTGTTGCCGGCCTCGCAACTGCTGATCGACCGGATCGGCTGGCGCGATGCCTACCAGCTGTTCGGGATCGTGGCGCTGTGCCTGCTGCTGCCGCTTTTGGTGCTGCCTTGGCGGCTGTTCGCCACCGGCTCGCCGCACATCGCCCGCAAAACCGATGCTGACTTCGTCGACAATGGCTGGACGCTCGGCAGCGCGATCCGCCATCACGCCTTCTGGGCGCTGTTCTGTACCTTCTTTTTCACCGCGGTGGCGATGTACGCGATCACCGCGCAGATCGTCGCCTATCTGATCGACGCCGGATTCCCGCCGTTGCAGGCGGCGACCGCCTGGGGCTTTTCCGGCATCCTGACGCTGTTCGGCATGCTCGGCATCTCGACCCTCGACGGCATCATCGGCCGCCGCCCCTCGGTGCTGTTCAGCTACGGCGTCTCGATCGTCGGCATCATCCTGCTCTGGCTCATTCAATATTACCCGAGCTACTGGCTGCTGACCGGTTTTGTCATTTGCTTCGGCAGCATGATCGGCTCGCGCGGGCCGCTGATCACGGCGACTGCGCTCAACATCTTCAGGGGCGAGCGGGTCGGAACCATCTTCGGCACGATTTCGATCGGCAGCGGGTTGGGCTCCGGACTGGGTTCGTGGGCCGGCGGCCTGATCCACGACTGGACCCAGGGCTACAACTGGCTGATCGCATTCGCGCTGGTCAACGTGGTGCTGGGGTTGATCCCGTTCCTGGTGGTGCCGGCGCTCAGGAAGTAAGCGAATTAAACCGTCATTGCGAGCGCAGCGAAACAATCCATGGCTCGGATGCCGTTACAATGGATTGCTTCGTCGCCTTGCTCCTCGCAATGACGAGGAACGACGGAATCAATTATTCGGCGGAAACTCGACCGGGTTGTTCTGCTTGCCGGTGTTGAACTCGAAGATCTTCCGCAGCACGCCGGGCGCCATTGCCGAAATCGGGTTGACGCGGAGCACCGGCTGGCTCGGCGAGCCGACGATCTCGTACGTCATGCCGATCAGCCCCTCATTGCTGCCGCCGCCGATGATCAGGCCGAGCAGCGGAATCTGGCCGAACATGTTGTTCAGCCCGTACATCGGCACGAAGGTGCCGCTCATGCGCACCTGGTTGCCGGGGAAATCCAGATTGCCTTCAATGGTGCCGCCGATCATCGGGCCTTTGAGGACGCCTTCCCGGATCGTGAGCTGCCCGTGTTGCCGGGTGAATTCCGCGCGGACGCGCGAGAACGAAACACCGCTCTGCGCGCCGGCCGGCCCGCCAGCCACCGCGCGATCCAGCGAAGCCTCGCCCTTGATGGAGAAATCGCGGACATTGATCAGGCCTTCTTTCGCGCTGGGCTCGACCGTCGGCGGATCCATCGCCAGAGTGAGCTGGCCGCCGACCACCTTGGCGTAGGTATCGGAGAAGCGCAGGAACGCGCCGGCGTCGGCGGTCTCGAGATAGATCAGCTCGCGCCCCTGCGGGCGGCGCAAATCCGCCGTCAGCGGCGTATCGCGGCCAAGCTTGCCGCTCAGCGTAAAACTCTTGATCGCGCCGTTGCGCCGCGAGAACTTGACGTCGACGCTGCGCAGCGCCTCGCCGTAGAATCCGGCTACCGCGCCGAGCTTGAGGTCGACATCGAAATCGATGCTTTTGGTCTTGCTCTTGGCGTCGGTCTCCTTGCCGGACATGGCCGACTTCAGGAAGCCGCGGCCGTCGAACACGTCGCCGCGCATCGTCACTTTCACCACCCCATCGGGCGTGCGGTCGGCCTTGAGCGAGGTCTTGTCGCCTTCGGACGGCGAATAGGTCGGGAAGTTGGCATTGATCAGATCGCCGTTCTGGTCGACCTCGAGCGACCCCTTGATCGAAACGCCGCCGCCGTCGATGACGATGTCCTCGAGCCGCGTGGATTGCTGCTTCTGCACCACGTTGAAAACCGCCCGGCTCGACTTGCCCGGCAGCTTGACCCAGCCCGGCAGGATATTGTCGAGCTTCAGCGCGGTCAGATCGGCCTCGATGCCCATGCGGCTGGTTTCGCCGATCTTGCCCGACAGCTTGAGCGGAATGTTGCCGGTGACGGCGGGGCCGAGATCGAACCCGAGCCGGGCGCGGCTGGCGTCGTCGAGCGTCGCCTGCAGTTTGATGTCGGCATCGCCCTCGTTCGGCTTGCGATAATCCAGCGAGGCCGATTGCCCGTTGATCTTGACCTCGCCCTTGACCTGATAGCCGGCGTTGTTGGCCGTGACCTTCAGCGCATTCGACTCAAGCTTCTGGTTCATCACAAGTTTGTCGGCGGAGAAACCTGCCAGATCAGCCGAGATGGCAAAGGTGGTGTCGGCCTTGCTGAGCGAGCCCTTGACCGGCAGGCCGAGCGTGACCAGAGCGTTGACCGTGCCCTTGCTCGAATTGGGATCGATCAGGGTGCCGGAAAACTCGCTGAGGCGGTCGGAGGCGAGAATTTCGGCCATCGCGGGCACCGGGCCATCGATCCGGAACCGGATCTTTGCCGGTGACGGTTTCGGCGCCATGTCCGGCACTTCGAAGACGAAATCGGTGATGTTCAGCTTGCGGCCGGTCGGCGTATCGGACGCAGCCTGCCCGATAGTGACGGTCGCCGTGCGGCCGGTCACCCGGGCCTTCAGATCGGCGTCGCGTACCAGCGGCATTTCGTCCACCGGCCGCAAGGTCACGCCTGATGCGACGATGTTGACGGCAAGACCGTCATCCGGGATCGGCGGGCCCCGCCGCGACAGATTTCGAACCGGCGAGTTGACGCCGACCTCGATGCGCTGCAGCGAGCCGCGTTCGACCCGCTCGATCACCCATTCGCGGACTTCAGGAACGATCAGGATCGGCCACATCCGCTTCAGCGCCGACGCCGACATCGGCGTTCCCGCAAAACCCAGCGTCAGGCGCGGCTCGCCCGAATAATCGACACTGCCCGTGCCGGCGACGCCGATCTCGCCGTTGCTGATATCCGCCTGCGTCAGCAGCACGCGCTTGCGATCGGTGTCGAAGCGCAGGCCAATGGCGATGCGATTGAAAATCAGGGGTTGTTCGTTGTCCGCCCCTGACAGCACGATGGTGCCGCCGGAAAATCCCAGCTGCCATTCGGCGACGTTGCCGTTCGGCGGCTCGAGATGGGCCAACAGCGTGACCCGGTTCGCACCGGAAACGATCTTGAACGGCGCCACCAGCACACGCCGTCCGGAATCCCATTCGACATTGATCTCGGCCGAATCGATCGCCATCGGATAGTCAGGCGTATCGCTGTCGATGATGTGCCCGGCGCCCGCGTTGACCTTGCCGCGGAAATAGGTCGGCAGGCCGTCGCGGCCGAGTTCGCCCTTCAGCTCCCCGGTCAGCGGCAGGTCCGCGCTGTAGGTCAGGTCCTTCAGCCGCATCGCCAGCAGGATATTGGCCGTCGGGACGTTGATGGCACGGATGTCGACCGATCGCACCCCGTTGGCGGGAGCTCCGACCACGACGCGAAGCGACCAGGCGCGGCTGCCTTCTTCGCCGAGACTGATCGCCACCCCGCCGCCACTCGGCCGGCGCATGCTGAGGCTGATATTTTCGAACGTCCATTTGTTGCCGCGCTGCTGGTCGTCGACGACAAGGTTGCCGTTCTTCAGGCCGATCTCGTTGAGGTTTTGCCCGTCGAGCCCGGTCAGGCTCAGGCTGTCGAGCCAGTCGAGGCCGGCAAGCAGACCGCTCTGCGCGGTGTCGGGAGCCGGCGCCGCGGGCGCGGTCGTGGCGCCGGGCGAGGATGGCGATGCTGGCGGCTTCACGGGAATCTGACGGGGAAATGTCGGCGCCAGCCCAGCTTCCTTTTTCGAGGCCACGCCGGTGGCGAGCGGCTTGGCGGTGTCGCCGGCCGAAACCGTGACGGTGCCATCAGGCGAGATCCGGACCGCGAGTTCGGCATCGACCAGATTGAGGCTCTCGGCGCGAAGGCGTCCCATCAACAAGGCGGTGCCGGAAAGCTTGACCTCGGCCTTCGGCGCGGTCGCGACGATAACGCGATCGCTGTCCCTGACCACGATATCGCGGATGCGGACGGCGATGCGGATTCGCCCGGCCCGCTCGATCTGGGTTCCGCCGACCTCGACGGTATTGCCGTGGCCGATGTTTTCCTCGATCGCCGTCGCTAGCCAGGGCGTGGCCATCTCAAGATTGATCGGACCGGCGCCGAGCCGCCACCACAGCCCGCCGAAGCAGCCGGCGAAGACCACCAGCAAAACGGCGCCGACCATGGCGAGGCGTTTGACCCAGCGTTCACCTGAAACCCAGCGCCGCAAGCTTCCGAATCGATCGCCGACACGGTGGAAGCCGGAGCTCGACCGCGACAACAGCCGGCGCGCGCGGCGACGTGCGGCCTCGTCATGGTCTTGATCCCAATCGGCATCATCCCACTGCGAGGACTGGACGTCAGCACGCGGACTTAACCCTTGGGGCGACGTTCTGGGCGACGTTTTCCTGGCCATTGCCTCTCGGTGCTGGCGCTCATTATAAGATGGATCGCCGCCAGGGCCGCGCTCGTCCACATGGTACGCGCGCTCCCGTGTCGGCACTGCTGCCAATCCTCGACTAATACTGTTACTCGTCATCGGGCCCAAGGAGCCTGTTCAACGAGGGGCCGGAGCTTGCGTCGAATTCCCTGCCACCATACTCCGGGGTCATCAGATTCGCCCAGCTG
>CALROE020000279.1:0-5470 GCA_943369715.1 Bradyrhizobium ivorense | reverse complement strand
GGACGCCTTGAGATAGGCCGGGATATCGGCGATCGGTTCATGCAGCGCGATCGGGAACGAGACTTTTGCGTTCTGCTCGAACAGCCCGGGCATATCGACATCGACGAGAACGACGCCGGCCTCCGCGAGTTTGGCGCGCGCGGCCTTCGTCACGGCGTCGACATCGCGGTCGAGTCCGTTCCAGAATACGGCGGGAATTCCGAGGCGCTTGCCGCGCAGCGGCTCCGCCTTGGCCTGCGGCGTTCCGGTAATGACCGAATCCAGCAGCGCCACATCGGCGACGGTGCGGCCCATCGGGCCGACCGTGTCGCGGGTGTGGCTGATCGGGACCACCATGTTGGTGTCGTCGTAGCGGCGCTCGACGCCGCCATTGCCGACCGACGGCCGCAATCCGACGATGCCGCAAAGCGCCGCCGGCACGCGGGTCGATCCCCCGGTGTCGGATCCGAGGCCGCAGCTGACGATGCCGGCGGCGATCGCCGCGGCTGTTCCACCCGAGGATCCGCCGGGTATCCGTGTCTTGTCGTAGGGGTTTTTCACCGGGCCCGCGAACGACGACAGGTTGGTGCTGGTGATGCCGAACGCCAGCTCGTGCATGTTGGCCTTGCCGATCATGATGACACCGGCCTTCAGCAGCTTCTGCAGCGACGGCGCATTGCTGCCGGGCTGCGCCTTCTGCAGCGCCGGGGTTCCGGCCGATGTCGGCATATCGGCGGTATTGATATTGTCCTTGACGACGATGGGAAGGCCGGCGAGCGGCAGCGGGCCGCGGCCACCGTCATCGATTTCCGCCGCCGCGGCCAGCGCCGGATCCTTGTTGACGATGATCAGCGCGTTGAGATCCCTGACCTGTTCGGCGCGGGCGAATGCGGCCTTGGCGACATCGGCGGCGGTTAGCTTCTTGCCCCTGATCGCGGCGACGATTTCGACGGCGGACATCAGGCTGGGGTTGGCCATGGCTGGGCTCACATGTCCGAGGGATGGAACGGCCGCACCGGCGGCGATCGCAAGCGTTGATGTCAGGACATCACGGCGTGAGGGATTGCTGGTCATGGACTCCTCCCGATCTCGGTGTTGAGCCTATTCCTTCGGTCGCTTGTCGTAGACGCGTCGGGCCTTGCCGAGCGAACGCTCCAGCGAATCCGGCGCAACCGCCCTGACGTGGGCCGTGATCCCGATCGTGTTCTTGATGTGGACCCTGACCCGTTCGGCGTGCTCGTCGAGCCCGTCGTCGTTCCAGCTTCCGGGGCGGACTTCCGCCAGTATCGTCAATTCATCCATCCGTCCCTCGCGCGTCAGTTCGATGACGAAGTGACCGCCGCACCAGTCGGTGGCGAGCAGGATTTCCTCGATCTGGGTCGGAAACAGGTTGACGCCGCGCAGGATGATCATGTCGTCGGAGCGCCCGGTCACCTTCTCCATCCGCCGCATGCCCGGCCGCGCCGTGCCCGGCAGCAGCCGCGTCAGGTCGCGGGTACGGTAGCGGATCACCGGAAACGCTTCCTTGGTCAGCGAGGTGAAGACCAGCTCGCCCTTTTCGCCGTCGGCCAGCACGGCGCCGGTCTCGGGGTCGATCACTTCCGGATAGAAATGGTCCTCCCAGATGTGCAGCCCGTCCTTGCTCTCGATGCATTCCTGAGCGACGCCGGGGCCCATGACTTCGGACAATCCATAGATATCGGTGGCGTCCATGTCGAACGAATCCTCGATCTCGGCGCGCATCGCATTGGTCCAGGGCTCGGCGCCGAAGATGCCGATTTTCAACGACGATTGGCGCGGGTCGAGGCCCTGGCGCCTGAACTCATCCAGGATCGCCAGCATGTAGCTCGGCGTCACCGTGATGATGTCGGGCCTGAAATCGTTGATCAGCTGCACCTGCCGCTCGGTCATGCCGCCGGAGATCGGCACCACCGTGCAGCCGAGCTTTTCCGCGCCGTAATGCACGCCGAGGCCGCCGGTGAAAAGGCCATAGCCATAGGCGTTGTGGATGATCATGCCGGTGCGGCCGCCGGCGGCGCGGATCGAGCGCGCCATCACATCCGACCACATGTCGATATCGGCCCTTGTATACCCGACCACGATCGGCTTGCCCGTGGTGCCGGAGGAGGCGTGGACCCGGACCAGTTTTTCGCGGGGGACAGCGAACATGTTGAACGGATAATTGTCGCGCAGGTCGGTCTTGACCGTGAACGGGAATTTCGCGAGGTCGGCCAGTTGCCCGAAGTCTGCGGGCTTCACGCCGGCCTTGTCGAAAGCCTGTTTGTAGTGCGCAACGTTGTCATAGGCATGCGCCAGCGTCCATGCCATGCGTTTTGTTTGAAGCGCGATGATCTCGTCGCGCGACGCCCGTTCGGCCTCGTCCATTTCGGCGCTGTAACTGCTGCTGGATCGAGCGTTCGTCAAAGCCATTGTAGGTTTCCTGGCGCGTTTCCTGGAGATTTCGTGAATCAGCCGCCTATGTCGATTTGGTATCGGCCTCGACCGGCAGCCAGGTGCCGCCGACGGTGCGGGAATGGCCGCGAAACTCGGCGATCACGACATCGTCGACAGTGACGCTGATGTCATAGATGCCGGAACGCCCGCTGCGCGAAATCTCCCGCGCCGTCGCCACCAGCCGGTCGCCGAGCTTGCCGGGCTTGATGAAGGTGATGTTGCACTGCGCCGCGACGGTGCGCTCGTTTCGGGAATTGCAGGCGAAGGCGAAGGTCGAATCCGCCAGCAAGAAGATAAAGCCGCCATGCGCGATGCGTTGCCCGTTGACCATGTGCGGCTGCACCGTCATCGTCAGGGTCGCGCGGCCCGGCCCAACCTCCGCGATCTCCATGCCGAGGCCCTTGCTGGCGTCGTCTTCCCGCCACATCGCGTCGGCACAGGCGCGCGCGAGGTCGTCGGGCGAAAGTGTGGCCTTGACGTTCACTCTCCGTCTCCTCGGGTCGGTGCGGGCCTGTTGGAACAAGCCTCTTGAACTAACCGATCAACCGGTTAGTCATGATGCGAAGCCACCATGGTGTCAACGATCCCTGCGGGCGTCAAATTGCTGGAAAACGCCACTCAATCGGAAGCGCCATGATACCTGCCCCCCCCAAACCGGATAACCCGCCTGTTACGGTGGAGGCGCTCTGCGTACGCCTGCCGGCGAAGGCCGACAATCCGGCTTCGCTCGCACCCAGCGTCGAGCGCCGGCCGCTGGCACGGGGCGCGAACGAGCTGCTGATCGAGGTCAAGGCGGCGGCGGTCAATCCCTCCGACGTCAAGGCCGCCACCGGCCTGATGCCTTACGCGGTGTTCCCGCGGACATCAGGCCGCGACTATGCGGGATTTGTGATCGACGGGCCCGCCGACTGGATCGGGCGCGAGGTGTTCGGCTCCTCGGGCGACCTCGGGATCCGCCGCGACGGCAGCCACGCCACGCATCTGGTGGTGGAAACCGAAGCGGTGGTGGAGAAGCCGCGCAATATTTCGTGGGAGGAGGCCGCCGGCATCGGCGTGCCCTTCGTCACCGCGATGGAAGGTCTTCGCCGGGCCGGGATGCCGAAGGCGGGCGAGACCGTGCTGGTGATGGGCGTCAACGGCAAGGTCGGCCAGGCCGCCGTGCAGATCGCAAGCTGGCACGGCGCCCGCGTGATCGGCGTGGTGCGCAAGAACGAGCCCTATGCCGGCCACGTCAACGGCAAGGTCGAAGTCATCGACGCCTCGGCCAACGACGTCGCCAGGCGTGTTCGCGAACTCACGGAAGGCAAGGGCGCCGACATCGTGTTCAACACCGTCGGCGATCCCTACTTTCAGGCGGCGCACCAATCGCTGGCGTTGCGGGGACGCCAGATCCTGATCGCCGCCATCGATCGCATCGTTCCATTCAACATCCTGGAATTCTATCGCGGCCAGCACACCTATGTCGGCATCGATACGCTGGGACTTTCATCGGTCGCGACAGGCGCCGTGCTCCGCGAACTCGGGCCGGGTTTCGCCAGCGGGCATCTGAAGCCGTTCCCGATCCGGGCGAGCGCGATCTATCCGCTGGAACAGGCCAAGGCCGCCTTCCTCGCGGTTGCCGGTTCCTCGCGCGATCGCGTGATCCTGCGGCCGGCGGGATAGCGCGAGCCGAATCTTCCTGAATCGTCGCGGAACAAATTCTCTCTCGTTCCGATTGAGGGCGATGGTTCTATTCTCCTTTCAGCGCATCGCGCGGTGGCTTCATTGCTTGTTACGGCGCGCCGTGGACGGGCCTATGCGAGAAGCGTTATAGCACACCGGAATTTGCCTCCTATTTCAGCTGTGCCCGGCCATCGCGCCGTCAAGCCCCGAGGAAAGCCAGTGCAAGGTGTTGCCAACATCGTCGTCGCGAGCGGACTGTTGATCGGTCTCGCCTATGGCGCGGTCGCTCTGTTGAGCGGCTTCTGTCTGCTCTCCGGTCTGCGCGGCTGGTGGGCCGATGGCGACAGCCGCCTGATCCGGACCTACGCGCTGGCGCTCGGTGTCGCGATTGCGGCCGCGCAATTGCTCGCCGCCGGCGGCGTCGTCGATCTCGGCAAGACCATCTATTTGCAGCCCTCGTTTTCGGCGCCACTGATGTTTTTCGGCGGATTGCTGTTCGGTTACGGCATGGTGCTGTCCAACGGCTGCGGCTCGCGCGCACTGGTGCTGCTCGGGCGTGGCAATCTGCGTTCGTTCGTCGTGGTGATCGTGCTCGGTATCGCCGCGCAGATGACGCTGAAGGGCCTGATCGCGCCGGGCCGCGTCGCGGCGCTGCAGGCGACGCAGAGCGCGCCGAACTTCATCTCCCTGCCGGCGCTGCTGTCGACCTTCGGCCTCAGCGAAACCGTCGCGCGCATGCTCGCGGCATCCGCGATCTCCGGCGCGCTCATCATCTTTGCATTCGCGCATGCGCCGTTTGCGCGCGCCTGGGGCCAGATCGCGGCCGGCATCGCGGTCGGCCTGCTGGTCACATCAGGCTGGTTCGCCACCGGTTATCTCGGCGCCGACGATTTCAATCCGGCTGCCGTGACCTCGCTGACCTTCATCGCGCCGATCGCCGACAGCGTGCAGTATGTCATGCTGTCGAGCGGGCTGACGCTGAATTTCAGCATCGCCCTGGTCGCCGGTGTCTTTACCGGCAGCCTGCTGACGGCGCTCATCACGCGCCGCTTCCAGTGGGAAGGCTTTTCGTCGCCGCGCCACATGCTGCGCTCGATCGGCGGCGCCGCGCTGATGGGCGCGGGCGGCGCCATGGCCTATGGCTGCTCGATCGGGCAGGGCCTCACCGGCCTCTCGACACTGGCGCTGGCGTCGTTCGTCGCGGTCGGCGGAATCTTGCTGGGCACCGCCGCCGGCTTGCGCGGCGTGCTGCGGGTTCAGCCCTTGGTGCCGGCCTGATCTTCTCCCTCTCCCCGTTCTTCACGGGGAGAGGGCCGGGGCGAGGGGCTCCATCAACGGGCGGACCCGCGGAGAGTCCCCCTCACCCGGCGCTACG
>CALROE020000278.1:0-5474 GCA_943369715.1 Bradyrhizobium ivorense | reverse complement strand
CGCCGACGCTTTCCAGCCAGGCTCGCGCCGGCGCGAACTCGGCGTCCAGCGCCAGATTGACGAGGTCGCCGGTGACCGCGATCTGATCCGGCGCCTGCGCCTGCAGGTCCGCCACCAGCGCATCGAGCACCTCGCGCCGGTGGACCTTGTGCCGGTTGCGGGTCCAGTTGAGATAGCCGAGCGCCCGCTTGCCCATGAGATCGCGCCACCCTGCCTCGGGCATCGGCGGCAGATGCGGATCGGACAGATGCGCCAGCGTGAAGGCCGCCATCAGCCCGGTCCGCTTCGGTTGCCTTCGGGACGGAGCCGCCGCGCGATCATCTCGTGATATCCTCTGGAAATTCCTCCAAAGTATTGGCAAGTCGGCTGGCGCGGCGCAAGGATCAAACGCGATGTCAGGATATGAGTTCGATGGCGGTGAACCTGCAGAAGCTTCGAACGACGCTTGAGCCGGCGCTGCGGCGGGTTTTCCATCTCTACTGGCGGTTCGCCCGCGGCATGACGCTCGGGGTCCGCGCCGTGGTGCTGGACGGCGATGACAGGGTATTTCTGGTCAAGCACAGCTACGTCTCGGGCTGGCATCTGCCGGGCGGCGGCGTCGAGGTCGGCGAAACCTTTCGCGAGGCGCTGCGCCGCGAACTGGCGGAGGAGGGGCGCATCGAACTTGCCGGCGAGCCGCCGCTGCATGGCCTGTTTCTCAACAGCCATGTATCCCGCCGCGACCACGTCGCGGTCTATGTGATCAGGCAATTCCGGCAGGACCGGCTGCCCGAGGCCAACCATGAGATCGTCGCCTGCGGCTTCTTCGACGCGACAGCCCTGCCGGAGGACACAACCCGGGGCACCCGCCTGCGGATCGCGGAAGTGCTCGAGGGCAGGGCGCCGAGCGCGACATGGCGTTAGCGGGCGGCAACCGGTAAAAGCGTGCGCGACCTCATGACAAACCTGATTCGGCTGATAGAACGGCGATGATCACACCGACGATGCGGATTGCGGTTCTGGTGCCGTGCTTCAACGAGGAAGCCGCGGTCGCGACCGTGATCGCGGATTTTCGTAAAGCCCTGCCCCAGGCCCGGATCTTCGTCTACGACAACAATTCGTCGGACCGGACCAAAGCGGTGGCGCGCGAGGCGGGCGCCGAGGTGCGCAGCGAACGCCGCCAGGGCAAGGGCCATGTGGTGCGGCGGATGTTCGCCGATGTCGATGCCGACATCTACCTGCTGGTCGACGGCGACGCGACCTACGACGCCGCCAGCGCGCCGCGCATGATCGAGATGCTGCTGTCGGATCATCTCGACATGGTCGTGGGGTTTCGCGTCGACCAGGCCGTGGCCGCCTACCGGCCCGGCCATCGCACCGGCAACTGGATGCTGACCAGCTTTCTTTCCGCGGTGTTCGGCCAGGCCTTCAAGGATATTCTTTCCGGCTATCGCGTGTTCTCGCGGCGCTTCGTCAAATCCTTCCCGGTGCTGTCGGACGGTTTTGAAATCGAGACCGAGCTCAGCGTGCACGCGCTCGAGCTGGCGCTGCCGGTCGCCGAGATCGAGACGCCCTATTACGCCCGGCCGGAGGGGTCGTTCAGCAAGCTCAATACATGGCGCGATGGATTTCGCATCCTCGGCACCATCCTGAAACTCTACCGCTCGGAAAAGCCGCTGCGCTTCTTCACCGCCATCGGCATCTTCCTGACGCTGGTTTCGATCGGCCTCGCGATCCCCGTCATCGTCACCTATCTCGAGGAAGGCCTCGTGCCACGGCTGCCGACCGCAGTCTTATCGATGGGCCTGATGATCCTGGCGGTGCTGTCGGTGTCGTCGGGGCTGGTGCTCGACACGGTGACGCGCGGACGGCGTGAGATGAAGCTGCTCGCCTATTTGTCCCAGGGGCCCGTCAACAGGAGCTGATACGGCCGCGAATTTAACGCTCGCTGGGCGATGGACCGCGCGTCCGCCAGATGCTATCCCGCGCCCCAGCATGAGCGACCTCTCACTGACCATATTGGCCGAGACCCCCAGCGACGCGCTGCCGATCGAACGCCTGCACCAGCGCACCTTCGGGCCCGGCCGTTTCGCGCTGAGCGCCTATCGGCTGCGCGAGCATGTCGATCACCTGCTTGACCTGTCGTTTACCGCCCGGATCGGCACGCTGCTGGTCGGCTCTGTCAGGCAATTGCCAATTTGCATCGGCGATACCAGGGCATTGCTGCTGGGGCCGCTGACGGTCGAACCGCCGTTTCGCAGCCGCGGCGTCGGCCGCAAGTTGATGGATCGCGCGCTGAACGACGCCAAAGCCAAGGGGCATCGTCTCGTACTGCTGGTCGGCGACGAAGCCTATTACAGCCGCGTCGGCTTCAAGCCGGTTCCGAAGGGACGGATGACCATGCCCGGCCCGGTCGACTACAGCCGGTTGCTCGTAGCCGAACTCGTCGATGGCGCGTCCACCGATGTCTCCGGCGCCATCCGCCCGGACTGGAGCCTGGCAAGCGGCAAAGCGTGATCATGCGTAGCGACCGATCGTCTGACGATGCTCTTCACTCCCCTCCCTCCACGCGCACTTGCGCGTGGCGGGGAGGGGTCGGGGGTGGGGGGTAGCGCGGCGTTCACCGAAACTGCGGTCCCAGCCGATAGACCCCCCACCCCCGATCCCTCCCCACCGCTTCGCGGGGGGAGGGGAGAAGAAGTAGCGCGTCTCGAACCATGAGCGAGCGAGCCTTAGAACTTCAAATTCGCGAACGCTCTTACCCCGATCCCCGGCATCAACACCTCATCCTTGTTGTACGACACCGAGTTGCGCATGTTTTCGTTCAGCAGGTTGTTGCCGACCAAACCCACCAGCATCTCGCGGGCGCCGAACCAGCTCGCATCGAGTTTGGTTTTGTAGCTGATTTCCGCCTTCAGGAGATTATAGCCCGCGGTCGGGGTTTCACCGATCGGGGCGATATGGTTCTGCGCGAAGGCGTGCAGATAGTTGATCCGCGCCAGCCAGTTCGCATCGCGCCAGAATACGCCGGTGCCGGCGCGCACCGGCGGAATCCTGGGAACGTTGCTGCCGTCGGAGAAGGTGGCGCGGACCACGTCGAACTGGCTTTCGACGCCCCAGATGCCGCCGTGGAATTGGCCGACATCGAGCTGGCTCTGGAATTCGGCGCCGCGGAAGGTGGCATCGCGCTGCGAATAGATCGCCTGATTGAGCTCCAGGGGAGAAGCCGGATCCGCCGGACCGACGCAGGCGACGTCCTCACACGTGTTGCCGGTCAGACGCCGGAAGATGAAGCCGTTGAACTGCGTGTAGAAGGCGGTGGCTTCGAACCGCAGGGGTCCCGTCGCCCGCCGCAACCCGATCTCCACGGATTTGGCGGTCTCGATCCCGAGATTGGGATTGCCGATGTCGAACGTGACGGTCGCTTCGTGGGGACCGCGCGAAAAAAGCTCGGCGGGCTTCGGCGCGCGCTCTACATACTGGCCGGTGATGCTGGCAACGAGGCCCCATGGCAGATCCTGGATCAGGCCGACGCTGGCACTTTTCGGCGTGAAGTGCAGGTTACGCGCCGTCGGCGGGCCGATATCGCCGGGATTTGCGGCCAGGTCGAACAATTCGGGGATCAATGGAGGCGTTGTTCCGGTCAGATCGACGCGCTCGACGCGACCCGCGACCTGCGCCTTGGTCGTCTCGGTGAATCTCAATTCGTTGAACGCGTAGCCGGCGACCTTGGTGTTCTTGTTGGGATCGAACAGGCCGTTGAGCGGGGACCCGGGATCGTCAGGGCTCGATGCGGTCAATTTCTGGTGGCTTGCCTGCAGACCCAATGCGGTCGTCACCGTCGCGAAGCGCGCGTTGAACGGCATCAACTGGACCTCGACGCGGCCTTCGTGCTCCTTGTTGGTGAAGGTTTGCCGCACGCCCAATGTCGTGGGATCGGCGGCATCCGCGAGAGCGATCTCGTTGTGTTTGTAATCGGTGGTGCCTGCCCAGAACCTGATCGCCTCGATCGCCGCGGCATCGGGCCGATATTCGCCCTTTGCCGTGATCTTGGTCTGGCGCGCGTCGATGCGGGAGCTGTGGTCGGAGGCTTCGATGCCGGGAATATGATACAGCGCATTGTTCTGCGTGATCGCGGCGCCGAAGAAGCCGCCATCGAAAACATAGGAGCCGCCGATCGAACCGCCGGCCGCCTGCGCGGCCGAGTTGGGCTGGCGGCCGTTGACGGGCCGGGTCTGGTCGAACAGATACGGATAGCCCGGGATGCCGTAATCGCTGCTCTTGCGGCCATAGGCGTCGGCATGCACGGCGAAATTGCCGGCGCCGGCATCGAGCAGGATGCCGCCTTCGACGCCGCGATCGACCGAGGTGACCGCGGTTCGCGTTTCCACGGTGACGCAGGACGGCGACTGCACATTGGCGAGCGGTGCCTTGGCGGGGAGTCCATAGGTCTGGAACGGTGCCGCCGCGCAGGAGGGCAGGGCATCGGGAATCCGGTTGTTGGTTGCGCTGACGACACCGCCGATCGCGGTCGATCCATAGCGCAAGGTCGCGGGTCCGCGGATCACCTCGACCTGGTTGGTCGAAAGCGGATCGATCGGGACGAAATGGTCTTCGCCGAGATCCGAAGCGCCGTTGCTGCCGATGCCGTTTTCGACGATGCCGACGCGATTGACGTCAAGGCCCCGGATGATCGGCCGGGTTGAGGCGCCGGGCGCATAGCTGGAGCTGGTAATGCCTGGCTTGGAAAACAGGAGATCTCCGAGCGTGCCGCCGCCCGTGCGGCGGATCTCCTCGTTCGGCACCACCGTGACTGTGGCGAACTGATCGGTGACGATGGGCAGCACGCCCTGTTGTGGCGCTGCGGCGACGGGCACCGGTTGCGTGGGTGGTAGCGGCTCGCGATTGGGCGCGGGGACGGCGCGCGTGATCCGCGGCGGCGTTCGCGACGGGGTGCTCCGCCGCACGATCGGGCTTGGCGCGGTCACCGTGATTTCGGGAAGCTGCGTGGCGGGACGTGTCGCGTCCTGCGCGGCAGCGCCGCTGCCCATTGCGCATAGCAGCAACCAGCTCGCTCCACTGAGGTGGAATGCTCGCCTTGTTGGGAATATCATTGTTCAGATCCTGATAGCCGTCGATACGCGACGGTCCGATTTCGATTTATCCCGGCAGAATCGGCCGCGAATGACGCGGCGATCCCTGCAGGGAGCATCAAGCCATCGATCTCAGGAAACGGGGGGAGCGCGAGGCTGGAACGCGACGTCGATCGGGTTCAGATCGACGAACGCGGCGTCGGTGACGCGATATCGAAATGCTTCGGCTTGCGGCAGCAGCATTGCCGGCGGCGTTGCAAACAACACCGTGCCCGTCAGCGCGATAATGGCGCAGAGGGCGCAGTTTTCGCCCGGGTGATGGTCGGAATCGTCGGGGGACGCCGGCAGCCGGGCGGACGGATCGACGGCGCCGGGCGTGAGGGCAGCGGAAATGTCGGACTG
>CALROE020000277.1:0-5479 GCA_943369715.1 Bradyrhizobium ivorense | reverse complement strand
GGCCACGATGCCCCAGATCACGAAGGCGATCGAGGGCGGGATCAGCGGGCCGAGCACGCCGGCGCTGACCGCGATCGCAGCCGCGAATGCCTTGTTGTAGCCGGCCGCGGCCATCGCCGGGATCAGGATCGCGCCGATCGCCGCTGTGGTGGCGGGCGCCGAACCCGAGATCGCCGAGAACACCAGGGCGGCCAGCACCGCGACCATGGCGAGCCCGCCGGTGCGGTGACGCACCAGCACGGCGGCGACATCGATCAGGCGCTGTGACAGCCCGCCGGCCGTCATCAATTCGCCGGCCAGCATGAACAGCGGAATTGCCAGCAGGCTGAAGGACTGCGATCCCGCCACCAGCTGCTGTGCCAGGAAAGCGGGTTCGATATCGACCACCACCAGCACCAGCGTGACGACGACGCCGATGGCGATGGCAAAGGGCACGCCGAGCGTGACGAGGCCGGCAAACCCGGCGGTGAGCAGCAGGACGCTGGCGCTCATGGCGCCAACTCCACGGGCGCTTCGGCCGGCGCGTTGCTCAGCATGCGCCAGCTCGCGAACAGGCCAATCAATCCCCCCGCGACCGGAGCCATCGCATGCAATAGTTCAATCGGAAAGCCGATGGCGGCCGAGACCGAGCCGCCGGTCATGTCGAGGAATCGCAGGCCCGACCAGGCGAGAAAGAAACCGAATGCCGCCGTCAATGCCTCGATGACGCGTTCCGCCCAGGGCCTTCCGCCTGACGGCACGAGGTTGATCAGGATATCGAGCCGGACGTGAAAACCCTCGCGCACGCCGAGCGCCAGCCCGCCCATCACGGTCCATGAGAACATCAGCACGGCCAGTTCCTCGGTCCAGGACGGCGTGCGGCCGAACACATAGCGCATCACCACCTGCAGCGCGATGCAGCCCACCATGATCGCGGTCGCCGCGATCAGGCTGAGCTTCAGGGCGGTGGCGACGAACGCGATGACGCGTTCGACGCCGCGCAGGGCGGGGTTGTCCATGGCCAGGCCTCGCGGTGGCGGGGCGTTACAGCTTGGCGGCCGCCGCTTCCTGCATCAGCTCCGGTCCGATCGAAGCCTTGAACGTCTCATAGACGCTCTCCACCGACGCCCGGAAGGGCTTGAAGTCGGTGACGCGATTGACCTTCATGCCGGCCTTCTCGAGCTTGGCGACGACATCCTTCGCCGCGGCGCCGGCGGCCTCGCGCTGCGCCTTGGTGGCGGCGACACCGGACTCGATCACCACCTTCTTGAGGTCGTCGGGCAGTTTGTCGAAGGCGCGCTTGGCCATCAGCAGCGGAATGGCGGAATAGGTGTGGTTGGTGATCGAGAGATACTTCGTCACCTCGAAATACTTGTTCTGCTCGATCACCGCGAGCGGGATTTCCAGCCCGTCGATGGCGCCCTGCTGCACGGCCGTGAAGGTCTCGCCCCAGGCCATCGGCACCGCGTTGCCGCCGAGCGAAGAGAACATGCCGATGAAGACCGGGTTCTGCATGACGCGGTACTTTACGCCCTTGACGTCCTCGGGCTTGTCGACCGGGCGGACGTTGTTGATCATGTTGCGAAAGCCGCCTTCCATCCAGCCGAGCAGCTTGACGCCCTTGGTCTCGAGCTTGGCCGCCAGCTTCTGGCCGACCGGGCCGTCGAGCACGCGCTGCGCCTGCGCCTCGTTCTCGTACAGGAACGGCAGGTCATTGAGCTGAAAGGCCGGCTCGATCTGGGCGATCACCGCGTTGGTGATGACGCCGGCATCGACCGTGCCGAGCCGCATGCCTTCCAGCATCGGCTTCTCGTCGCCGAGCTGCCGGTTGGGATAGAGCTGGACCTCGATGCGGCCGTTGGAGGCCGCCTCGACCCGCTCCTTGAAGGCGCGCGCGCCGGTGGCATAGGGATCCTGCGCGCCGTCGGCGGTGGTCCAGCCGAGCTTGATGACGGTCTTCTGCTGGGCCAAAGCCGGCGCGCTTGCGAGCGCTATGCCGACAGCGGTGAATGCGCCTACGAGCGCGCGGCGTGTGATCAGGCTAGCCATGGATATACTCCTCCTGTTGATAACAGACGCCGCCGTTCAGCCGGCGGTCGCGGTGGAAAATTCGTAGAGACGCGCGGGGTTGTCGACGAGAATGCGGTTGCGCACCGCTGCCTCCGGCACCCAAAGCGGCAGTAGATCGAGCAGCGCGCCGGTATTGAACATCGGCCCTTCGACCGAGACGTGCGGCCAGTCGGAGCCCCACAGGCAGCGCTCCGGCGCGGCCGCGACCAGCGCCTGCGCGAAGTCGAGCGTATCGTGGAACGGCGCGCCCGTCTGCGAAATGCGGTAGGCCCCGGACAATTTCACCCAGGCCTTGCCTTCGCCAAGCAGCCGCAGCATCCACTGGAAGCCGGGATGGTCGACGCCTGAAGACACCGGCATGTGACCCATATGGTCGAATACCACCTCGACAGGCAGCTTCATCATGCGCGGCCCGAGTTCAGGCAAATTGCGCGCGTCGATCAACAGCTGGATATGCCAGCCGAGCGGCGCGACGCGGGCGGCCAGCCGCTCCATCTCGTCGATCGCCACGCCGCCGCCGAACAATACGTTGATGCGGATGCCGCGCACGCCGGCCGCGTGCAGCGCCTCGAGTTCTTCGTCGCCGACATCGGGCGCGACCACCGCGACACCGCGCAGCCGGTCCGGATGCGCCTTCAGGCTCTCGACCATGCAGCGGTTGTCGGTGCCGTAGACGCTGATCTGGACCAGCACGCCACGCGCCATGCCGAGACTGTCGAGCATGCCGAGATAGGCGGACTCGGGCGCCGCAGGCGGCGTGTAACTGCGGCTGGCGACCATGGGAAAGCGGTCGGCCGGACCGATTACATGGGCATGGGTGTCGCAGGCATGGGCCGGAACGGCGAAATCAGGCCGACTGACGAACGGGTTCGGTCCCTGACAGGCCGGTGGCTGCTGCGGCGCCGCGCTCATGACCGCGCACCGGTGAAAGGCCCGAGCCCGAGCCGCTCCATCGCCGCCGACAGATGACTGCGCATCGCCGCTTCCGCAGCCGGCGCATCGTGCCGTTCGATCGCCGCGAACACCGCCTCATGCTCGGCCTGCACCGCCAACACGCTCCTGGGGTGACGCGCGGCGGTGTTCGAGCGCGCCTTGGCGATGGCACCATGCAGATTGGCGCCGAGAAAGGTCAGGAAGCGATCGAAATAGGGATTGCGCGAGGCCTGGGCGATGGTGGCATGAAAGCGATTGTCGGCCTCGATATCGTCCTCCCGGCCCGCGACGGAGACTTTCATCTCACGCAGACAGGCGCGCATCGCCGCCAGCTCGCTGCGGTTGGCGCGGACGGCGGCAAGGCCAGCCGCGGCGCCTTCCACCGCGACGCGGAGCTGGAAGATGTCGTGCAGATCCTTGACGATGGCCGGATCGGGCTCCAGCCGGAACAGGCCCCTGCCCGGCTCGGCCGCAACGAAGGCCCCCAGCCCCTGGCGCGTATCGACCAGCTCATCCGATTTCAGCCGCGACATCGCCTCGCGCACCACCATGCGCGAGACCTCGAACCGCCCCGCCAGCTCTTTTTCGGATGGCAGCCGCGCGCCCGGCGCGAATTCACCTGATCGAATCGCCGCGGTAAGCTGGCGAGCGACCTCGTCGGACAGACGCGGGGCGCGGGTGACGGAGGTAATCGAGGTCATGTTGACCGGTTATCATACAAGTGGGAAAGCAGACAAGCTGCAATATTTCCGCTGTCGAGCGGCGCCCGACCGCTGAAAACCCTTCAGGCCTGATCCCCCTTCAGCAACTCGACATACCGCGCCGCCGATCGCTCCACCGCCTGCGCACCGCCGCGCATCACCTGGCGGCCCGGAAAGGCGCCGTAAATCCGGTCGAACTTGCAGGCCGCCAGCGTGTCGGCGATGCGGCGAACCGTGGCGCCCGACAGCGGCATCATGTTGGGATAGCTCCAGAGGAACGAGACGCGGCCGAGATCCGCCGCCACCTGCACGATATCGCCGCTGAGGATCGCGCCGCGTCCTTCGGCGCCGTCAGCCCAATGCAACACGGTGCCGCCGGCAAAGTGGCCACCGAGCCGGAGCAGCGTCATGCCATCGGCGATATCAAGGGTCTCGCCCTGCCAAAGGCGAACCGCGGGATCGGGACGCATGATCCATTCGGAGTCGGCGGCGTGCAGATGGACCGGGCAGTCGAAGCGGCGCGCCCAGTCCTGCATGCAGGTGTAGTAATGCGGGTGCGAGATGGCGATCGCGCGGAGCCCGCCCAATGCGCGGATCAGCGCCTCGGTGGCATCGTCCAGCAAGGCGAGACAATCCCACAGGATGTTGCCGTCGGCGGTGCGCAACAGCAGCGCGCGCTGACCGATGCCGAATGGCGGCCATGTATGAATTTCGAACAGGCCGGGCTCGAGCTGCCGCCAGGCATTGACGTGCCCGCGGCCAAGTCGTTCCGGCGTTGTCCAGGCCTGTCCACCCGGCGGCACGTACTGGCGTTCGTCCTCGCAGATCCCGCAGTGGCGCGGCGGCTCGGGAGTCTCCGGGTATGAGGTCCCGCACGTGCTGCAGATGTGAATCGGCATCGAACGTCCAGCGTTTCAGAGATCGCCTGTTTCGGGCGGCTCGAACCAGTTCATCAGCGACAGCCCGCCATCGATCACGATGGCCGCCCCCGTGACATAGGCCGACACCTTGTTCGACAGCACCGCCAGCGCCATCGGCGCGAGGTCGGCGGCCTGGCCCAGGCGTCCCAGCGGGATGTGTCTTGCCAATGCCGGATCGGCGACAAACCCGCCGGCGGCGACGGCGCCGGGCACCAGCGCGTTGACGCGGATGCCGTAGCGGCCCCATGTCCTCGCCAGTTCCTTCACCAGCATGGCGAGTGCGGCCTTGGATGTCGAATAGTGCGGCAGGTTGCGCGGCGTGCCCGAATGCAGCGAGGTGAGAAACAGGAACGAGCCGGGCTCCTTCGCCGCGATCAGCGGCCGCGCCAGTTCGCGCGCGAGATGAAAGCCGGCGTCGACGTTGACCGCGCGCATCTGCGCCCAGGTCTCGTCGCTGACGGCCATGGCATGATCGGCCTCGCGCCGCGGCGGCGAGGCGCTGTGAACGAAATGGGTCACCCGCCCGACCGCCGATTGTGCCTGCGTCAGCAGCGCATCGCAGGCGGCGCGATCCCCGAGGTCGCCGACGAAGGCAAACCCAAGTTCCGGCCGCGGCGAGGTCCTGATCGCATCGGCGACCGTATCCGGGTTGATGTCGGCGAACACGGTCCGCACGCCCTCCCTGACCAGGGCTTGCGCGATGGCGCGGCCGATGCCGTTGCCCGCGCCGGTGACCAGAGCCGCCTCGCGCGCGGGATCGAAGGGTGTGTTCAAGATGCTCATGCTGTCGGGGCTCCCAAAGCGTTGCGGTGAATAAGACACGATTGCCCGTCAGCTTCAACGCCATGACCGCCATCGCGGCGTGTCGTTGCTTCC
>CALROE020000276.1:0-5502 GCA_943369715.1 Bradyrhizobium ivorense | reverse complement strand
ATCGAGGCGGTGCACGCGGCCGGCGTCGGCCGCTATCTGGTGGTCGGCGGCGCCGGTAGCCTCGAGGTGGCGCCCGGCATGAAGCTGATTGATACGCCGCAATTCCCCGCGATCTACAAGACCGAGGCCGCGGCGGGCGGCGCGTTCCTCGACCTGCTGCGCCGGCAAACCAGGCTGGACTGGACGTTTCTGTCGCCCTCGGCAATGTTCGTGCCGGGCGAGCGCACCGGAAAATTCCGGCTCGGCGGCGACCAGCTGCTGATCAACGAAAAGGGCAGCAGCATTTCGTTCGAGGACTATGCAATTGCCATGGCCGACGAGATCGAAAAGCCCGCCCATTCGCGCCAGCGGTTCACCGTGGGATACTGAGAGCGGCGCGTTGATTGGTCGCGCCATGCGGCCCGCGTGTTGTAAATTTCTCCGAGCCTGCCCAAATGATGATCGGCTGCGGGCGTCTCCGCAGCCGTTGTCATGTCCGATTGGTGATTCCACCACGTGTCCCTCACCCGCCGCCGGCTTCTCACCGTCCTCAACAGCCTGGCAGCCGGAGCCGACTGTCAGCCTCTTGGGCCTCTCGCATGAAGATCTATGACGGCCCCGTCTCCGACCATTTCGACGGGACGCAGTTCTTCGATCCCGACGGGGTGCCGCCGAAATCGCTGGGCGAAGTGCTGCGCTGGCAGTTTGGCGGCGACCGGCAGCGTGCGATATGGCCGGAATGGGCGCCGAGCCCGCATGCCGACACGCCGCCGCCACGCGTCAATGGCGACAAGGTCCGGTTGTCGTTCGTCGGCCACGCCAGCTGGCTGATCCAGACGTCAGGGCTGAACATCCTGATCGATCCGGTGTGGTCGATGCGCGTCTCGCCAGTCAGCTTCGCCGGGCCGAAGCGGCGCAACGATCCCGGCATCGCGTTCGACGCGCTCCCGCCGATCGATATCGTGCTGGTGTCGCACGGCCATTACGATCATCTCGACCTCGCGACGCTGTCGAAACTGACCGCGAAATTTGCCCCGCGCGTAATCACGCCGCTCGGCAATGATCTCACCATGCGCAGCGCCGACGCCGCTATCAAGGCCGAGGCGTTCGACTGGCACGATCGCGTCGAACTCGGCGGCGGCATCGCGGTGACGCTGGTGGCGACGCGGCACTGGACGGCGCGCGGCCTGTTCGACCGCAACAAGGCGCTGTGGGCCAGCTTCGTACTGGAGACGCCGGCGGGCAAGATCTTTGTCGTCTGCGATTCCGGCTATGGCGAGGGCGCGCATTTCCGAAAGGTCGCCGAAAAGCATGGTCCGTTGCGGCTGGCGATCCTCCCGATCGGCGCCTATGAGCCGCGCTGGTTCATGAAGGACCAGCACATGAACCCGGCCGACGCCGTCAACGCGCTGGCTGATTGCGGCGCGCAGCAGGCGCTGGCGCATCACCACGGCACGTTCCAGCTCACCGACGAGGCGATCGACGCGCCGGTCAGAGATCTGCATGCGGCGCTCGACGAAGCGGAGCTTCCGCGCGAGAAGTTCGTGGCGCTCAAGCCGGGGCAGGTGTTCGAAGTTTAATTGTCTCGTCGTCCCGGCCGAGCGAGTACCGCGAATTCGCGACGTCTCACTCTTTCGGCTTGATCGTCCAGGACACGCTGACCGTCACCGAAAGCGTCTCTTCGCCCTGCGCCACCGGAGCTGATGCCACCATGCCGGCGGACATCTTGCGGTAGGGCATTGGAGGCGCGTTGCCTTCTTCCGAAATGCTGAGCGGCGCGCCGAGGGTGACGCCGGCGGCCCTGGCATAGATCTCGGCCTTGCGGCGGGCGTCGGCGACGGCCTTGTCGCGCGCCTCGTCGAGCAGCTTCGAGGCCTGCGACACCATGAAAGTGATGCCGCCGATCTCGTTGGCGCCGGCTCCGACCAGCGTATCGATCACATTGGCGACCTTGCCGACGTCGCGCACCCGGATGGTGACGCGATTGCTGGCGCGGTAGCCGGTGATGGCGGATGGGCCGGTGCGGTTGGGCGCGCTTTGCGGCTGCAGCGACAGCCGCGAGGTCTGCACATCCTTTTCGTCGATGCCGGCGGTCTTCAGCGCCAGCAGCACCTTGCCCATTGCAGTGTTGTTGGCGTCGGAGGCCTCGCGCGCGGTTTTGGCCTCCGAGGTGACGCCACCGTCGACCAGCGCCAGATCGGGCGCTACCGAGACGTTCGCCTCCCCGGTGACGGCAATCGCCGGGGGCGGAACGGTCTGCGCCATCGCGGGTGCGGCGAGAAGGGTGACTGCGGCGATGGCGCCGGCGAAAACAGCTCGATGCTTCATAAGGTTCACTTCGGGGCTCACTTCAGCGGCACATAGACGTTGATGACCAGCTTGTCTTCCGCGGTCTTCAGGGGATCGGTGATGTATTCCTCGATGAAGGTGTCCTTGGCCTCCAGCTTCTTCTCGTCGAGGTGGTTGGTGATCGCCTCGTAGGTGTTGTCCATATTGTCGTAGGAGCCGCGATGGACGAATTTCAGCGCCTTGCCCTCGGGCGATTTGCCGATGCTCATGTCCTTGGTCAGGTTCTTCGGATCCTGCTCGACCGGAATTTCGGCGAGGAAGGTGAAGCCGTTGTCGTCGGTGGAGGTATAGACGATCATCGAATTGCCTGACGCCTTGATGCCCTGCTTGTCGAGCAGCGTGGTCAGCGCCTTGAACGCATCGATCAGGGTGTCGAACGCCGCATCCCAATTGGCGGTGCCCTTGATGATGACGACCTTTTTCGGCTCCAGCGTGATCTGTTCGCCGAAGGGATCGGCGGTCTGAACCGGCGGCGTGGCCGGGGGGGCTGCCGGAGCCTGGGCTGCCGCCGGTGGCGCGGCGGGAGGGACCGCGGGGCTTGCCACCGGAGCCGGGGTTTCGGACGGCGCCGGGGCAGGTGTGGCTGACGGAGCGGGTGTCGGCGTCGCCGGACTGCTCGCCGCCGGCGCCGCCGACGGGCTTGCCGCGGGTGCCGGCGATTGCGCCAGCGCGGCGCTGCCCCAGGCCAACGCCGCCAAGGGGATCAGCGCGATGCGAAAAGAGTTCCTGAAATTCATTCGGATGTCCCCATAGGCCGTGCAAACAGGCGTTTCGCGGGCCTCGCCCCGGATCAGGCCGGCAAAACGCAACGTTGGAATATTAGCACGCGAGGCCTGATTTAGTCCCATGACAGATATGTCATGCGCGCCCCCGCCGTGGCGCGGGCGCCCGCCGCAGATTTGCCGCACTGGCCAATCCGCCCGTACTCGCCATATAAGACAGGCATAAGTGACGGAAATTCGATGAGCGCGCTCGCCAACCATGCATTCGCCAAGATGAACGGCATCGGCAACGAAATTGTCGTGGTCGATCTGCGCGATGCGCCGGGTGCGGTCACGCCGGAAGACGCGCGCGCGGTCGCCTCGCCGGCCGGGGTGCACTACGACCAATTGATGGTGCTGCAGCCGCCGCGGCTGGCCGGCACCGAGGCCTTCATCCGGATCTACAACAATGACGGCTCCGAATCCGGTGCCTGCGGCAACGGCATGCGTTGCGTGGTGCGCCGGCTGTTCGAAAAGACCGGCCAGACCGCCGTCACCTTCGAGACCCGGGCCGGCCTGCTCAATTGCTGGCAGGGGCCGGCGCCCGATCTCTACACCGTCGACATGGGCGTCCCAAAGTTCGGCTGGAAGGATATCCCGCTGGCGGAAGAGTTTCGCGACACCCGCTACATCGAATTGCAGGTCGGGCCGATCGATGCGCCGATCCTGCATTCGCCATCGGTGGTCTCGATGGGTAATCCGCACGCGATCTTCTGGGTCGACGACGTCAATGGCTATGATCTCGCCCGCTTCGGACCGCTATTGGAAAACCACCCGATTTTCCCCGAGCGCGCCAATATCACGCTGGCCCATATCGTCGATCGCGATCATATCACGATCCGCACCTGGGAGCGCGGCGCGGGACTGACCAAAGCCTGCGGCTCGGCGGCCTGCGCCACCGCGGTGGCGGCGGCGCGGCTCAAGCGCACCAACCGCGTCGTGCGGGTCGCGCTGCCCGGCGGCGAGCTCGCGATCGAATGGCGCGAGGGCGACGATCACGTGCTGATGACGGGCACGGCGACGTTTGAGTATGAGAGCCAGTTCGATCCCGCTTTGTTCGCCAACGTCGCCTGACCATGGGCGTCGACATCGTCACCTTCGGCTGCCGTCTCAATGCGTTCGAATCCGAAGTGATTCTGCGCGAGGCCGGGCGCGCCGGGCTCACCGACACCATCGTCATCAACAGCTGCGCGGTGACCAACGAGGCCGTCGCCCAGGCGCGGCAATCGATCCGGCGGCTGAAGCGCGAACGTCCCTCGGCGCGCATCGTCGTGACCGGCTGCGCGGCGCAGACGCAAGCCGCGATGTTCGCCGACATGGCCGAGGTCGATCGCGTCGTCGGCAATGACGACAAGATGCAGGGGCAAGCCTGGCGCAATGCGCGGGTCGCATTCGACGCGGCGCCGGCCTTCGGCATCGAGGCCAGCGAAAAGATCGCGGTCGCCGACATCATGGCCGTCACGGAGATGGCGCCGCATCTGCTGGAAGGCTTTGCCAAGGGCCTGCCGCGGGTGTTCGTGCAGGTGCAGAACGGTTGCGATCACCGCTGCACCTTCTGCATCATCCCCTATGGCCGCGGCAATTCGCGCTCGGTGCCGATGGGTGCGGTGGTCGACCAGGTCCGCGCGCTGACCGAACGCGGCCATGCCGAGATCGTGCTGACCGGGGTAGATCTCACCAGCTATGGCGCGGACTTGCCGGGTACCCCAAAACTCGGCGCGCTGACCAAACAGATCCTGCGACATGTGCCGGAACTGAAGCGCCTGCGGATTTCCTCGATCGACTCGATTGAGGTCGATCGCGATCTGCTCGACGTCATCGCGGACGACGCGCGGCTGATGCCGCATCTGCATCTGTCGCTGCAATCCGGCGACGACCTGATCCTGAAGCGGATGAAGCGGCGGCATTCCCGCGCCGATGCGATCGATTTCTGCGCGCAGGTGCGGCGGCTGCGACCGGACATCGCATTCGGCGCCGATATCATCGCGGGATTTCCGACCGAGTCCGAGGAGATGTTCGGGCGTTCGCAGGATCTGGTGGAGGAATGCGGCCTGACCTTCCTGCACGTGTTTCCCTATTCGCCACGGCCGGGCACGCCGGCGGCGCGGATGCCGCAGGTCGACGGCAACGTGATCAAGGCGCGGGCGAAGCGGCTGCGGGCGACGGGCGAAGCCGCAATGCAGAAACGGCTGGCGTCGGAAGCGGGCTGCGCGCGGCAGGTGCTGATCGAGAGCGCCACGCAGGGCCGTACCGAGCATTTTTTGCCGGTGGCGATTGCGAATGAGACGCCCGGTGCGGTGCGGGAATTGGTGATCACCGGGCACGACGGCGCGCGGTTGACAGTGTGAGTTGTCGTCATGGCCGGGCCTGACCCGGGCATCCACGCCTTACTTCCCGTTTGTTTAGCAAAGAC
>CALROE020000275.1:0-5520 GCA_943369715.1 Bradyrhizobium ivorense | reverse complement strand
TCTGTGGCTGGAAGAGATCGAGGGCGAACGGGCACTTGCCTTCGTCGAGCAGCAGAACGCCCTGACGCTGCAGAAATTCGGCGACGCCGGATTTGCTGATGATCGTGACGCGCTGGCCGAGATCCTGGACCGGCCGGACAACATTCCCTTCATCGGCCGACGCGGCGACTTCGTCTACAATCTCTGGAAGGATGCGAATAATCCGCGCGGCCTGTGGCGGCGAACCACGCTGGCTGAATTTCGCAAAGCCAGCCCGGCATGGGAAGCCATCCTGGACCTGGACAAGCTCGCCGCCGGGGAAAGCGAGGACTGGCTGTTTGCCGGGGCACAGGCGCTGCCGGGAAGCGGCAAGCGAATCGTGAGCCTTTCCCGCGGCGGCAGCGACGCCGCCACGTTGCGCGAATTCGACATCGAGACAAAAGCATTCGTCCCCGATGGCTTCACGTTGCCTGAGGCGAAAGGTGGCGCGGCATGGATCGATGCCGATACACTGCTGCTGTCGAGCGCCCATGGCGATGATATGGCGACCACATCGGGTTATGCCCGGACTGTCAGGCTGTGGCGGCGCGGCACCGACGTGCGGCAGGCGCCTGTGCTGATCGAGACCGCGCCCGAACATATGGCCGTGAGCGCCAGCGTCGACCGCACCGGCGCAGCGCCGCGGATATGGTTCGCCGAACAGCTGGATTTCTTCAACCGCAATATATGGCTTGGCGACGAAGGCAGCGCGGGAACGAGGCTCGATCTTCCGACCGATGCCGAAATGGATTGCCATGGCGACTGGCTTGCGGTGAAGCCGCGCAAGCCATGGACGGTGGGAACGCAGACCTACGCGTCCGACACCGTGCTTGGAATGTCACTGTCGCGATTCCTGGCGGGCGAGCGCGATTTCAGAATTCTGTGTGAGGCGGGACCGCGCCGCGCGGTGCAGCACTTTTTCTGGGCCGGCGAGAAGCTGGTGATCTCCATTCTCGACGAATTGCAGCCGGTGTTCGAAGTCTGGACGCCCGCGGCCGATGGCTGGACCGCGAGCAAATTGCCGGGCTTGCCCGAAATCGGCGTCGCCGATGTCTGGCCGCTCGACGCCGACGAAGCCGAAAGCAATGGCGACCTGCTGGCCAACATCCAGGACCCGGTGACGCCAGCTTCGCTGATGCTGATCGAGAGCTTCGCTGCTCCCGTCGTGCTGAAGCGCGCGCCGCGGACCTTCTCCGCCGACGGACTGGTGGTCACCCGGCACGAGGCTGTCTCGATCGACGGCGAGCGCATTCCCTATGTCCAGACCGGACCAGCCGCCCTGACCGGCGAGGCGCCGGTGCATCTCAACGCCTATGGCGGCTTCGGCATCTCGGAGCGGCCCTATTACCGCTCTGCGATCGGCAAGCTGTGGCTCGAACAGGGCGGCACCAGTGTCGTCGCCAATATCCGCGGCGGCGGCGAGTTCGGCACGCGCTGGCACGAGGCCGGCCGCTATGCCGGCAAGCGGCTGACGCATGATGATTTCGCCGCTGTCGCCACTGACCTGGTGCGGCGCGGCGTCACCCGGCCCGATCGGATCGCGGCGGAGGGCGGATCCAACGGCGGCATCCTGATCACCAACATGCTGACGCGCTATCCGGAACGCTTCGGCGCGCTGTTCTGCACGATCCCGCTGATCGACATGCGCCGCTACAGCAAGCTGCTGGCCGGCGCGAGCTGGATCGCCGAATATGGCGATCCCGACAAGCCGGAGGAATGGGCCTGGCTGCAAACCTATTCGGCCTATCACACCGCCGTGCCCGGCCAGAACTATCCGCCGATCCTGATCGCGACCACGAAACGGGACGACCGCGTCCATCCCGGCCATGCCCGCAAGATGGCCGCGAAGCTGCAGGCGATGGGATATGAAGCGTATCTCTACGAGCCCGCGGCGGGCGGCCACGGCTACGGCAAGGACAACAAGGAGCGCGCCGCGTTCACCGCGCTGGGGTATGCGTTTCTGAAGAACAAAATCGGCTGGCCGGATCGCGTGGCGTGATCCACAACAGGTGTCATCGCCCGACTTGATCGGGCGACCCTGTATTCCAGAGACACCGAAGAATGAGCCGAGAAGCCGCGGCGTACTGGATCGCCCGATCAAGTCGGGCGACGACGAGCCAGATTGGAGCGCCGCTGGTGGTTCACGAATCCGGCTCTTGAAATCACTTCACCCGTTCGAACACCAGCACCATATTGTTCGCCGGCATCTCGGCGACCTCGATCAGCTTGAGGCCGACGCCTTTCGCCAGCTTCTCCAGATCGCCGATATCACGCACGCCCCATTCGGGGTCGCGGTCACGCAGGCTGGTGTCGAACACGGCGTTGCTGAGTGCGGTGTGCTTGCCGCCGCGCTTGAACGGCCCGTAGAGGAACAGGCGTCCGTCGGGGCGAAGCGTGCGCGCCGCGCCGGCGAACAGGCCCTCGGCGACCCGCCACGGCGCGATGTGGATCACATTGGCGCAGAACACCGCCAGCAGCGGAGGGGCGCTGCCGTCCGGCCAATCGTGGCACCACGCCGGATCCGACAGATCAATCCGCAGCGGCGCGCGGATGTTTGCCAGTCCCGTATGCGCCCGCCACGCCGCGATGCTTTTCAGATGCGCCTCGTTGAGGTCGCTCGGCCACCACACAATGTCGGGAAAATGCCGGGCGAAATCCACCACATGCTGGCCGGTGCCGCTGCCGGCCTCGACCACATCGCCGGACCGGCCCGCAAGATACCGCTGCAACACCGCGCGAATCGCCTGATGGTTGCGGTGGAACGTCGGCGCGTCGAGACGGCCGTCGGGCTCGACTTGCCCGCCGTCCTTGCCAAATTCCACGACATAGTCTGCCATCGATTCCCGCGCCCGATCCGTTCGATCAAGGCTTAGCAGCTTTGAACTGCGATTGCTCCAGTTCCAAAACAATCCGCTAGGCATTGCCGCGGTTGTTGCTGGCAAAGGCCGGGAACTCGCGGTATTTCGACCAGTCGGCCTCGCGGTAGGCGACATCGAAATCGGTCCAGTTCTGCACCGCCGCGGCCATGGCGCCGCGTACATATTGAATATAATCAAGCGGAATCGTGATGGCTGGATAGGGCGGCGCGGTCTGCGCGCCGGTCGAGGAGACCGGGTACGCGGCGAGCCATGCGGCGGCGACGAGCCGTTTCATTTGATGGTCCCGCAGAAGATTTCCTTGAGTACCTGCAGCACGCGCAGTGCCCGCTTGTCGACGACGCTGTAATGCAGCGTCTGCGAGGTCCTGCGGAACGTCACCAGCCCTTCGGCGCGCAGCCGCGCCAGATGCTGCGACAGCGCGGACTGGCTGAGCTTCGCCACCTCGACCAGTTCGCCCACCGTCATTTCACCGCGCGCGGCGAGAAAGCAGAGGATCAGGAGCCGCTTTTCATTGCCCAGCAATTTCAACAATTGCGACGCCTCGCCGGCCTGTTTCGCCAGCATCTTCAATGCCGTCGCCTCCGCGGCACCGACCGCGGCGGATTTGTTTCTTGCGATTGCTGCAACTGCTCTCATGACCTGATGTCCCGACCGGATAGAATGTGCATGAAACCCGATATCACATTAGCGCCGTTTTTGTTGTTTAGCATTGACTAAATTAGTATTCGACGATAGGCGTGATCAAACGCAAAAAATGCGGCCAACGGCGCCGCGAGGTGAGGAAGATGCGACCATCCCCGGGACGCAACATGCCTGCATTGAAGCCGGCGGATTCGCGCCATCCGCAGCTCGCCCGCCGCGCGTTCCTGGGCATGGGCGCGGCGCTGACCGGCAGCCTCGCGCTCGGCGCCAGGCCCGGCCAGGCGGAATCCGCAACGGCATCCCCGCCCGCGGACGCGCCGTGGTCGCAAACGCTCGGTGCGCCAAGGCGGGGCTCGACGCCATCAGGGACAAACTGGATTTCTGATACGATCCCACAACACGGTAACAGGCGACCATGATCTTTCGGCAGTTGTTCGACAGCGTTTCCGGCACCTACAGCTATCTCCTGGCCAGCCGCGCCGGCGGCGAGGCGCTGATCCTCGATCCCGTGCTGGAAAAGGTCGACCGCTACTGCCAGCTGCTGCGCGAACTCGACCTGCGGCTGGTCAAGGCGGTCGATACCCATCTGCACGCCGACCATGTCACCGGGCTCGGCGAGCTGCGCGACCGCACCCACTGCGTCACCATCATGGGCGAGCAGAGCAAGGCCGACGTGGTGGCGATGCGGGTTGCCGAAGGCGACAAGGTGATGATCGAGGGGATCAGCCTCGACGTGATGTACACGCCCGGCCATACCGACGATTCCTACAGCTACCTGATGGGCGATCGCGTCTTCACCGGCGATACGCTGTTGATCCGCGGCACCGGCCGCACCGATTTCCAGAACGGCAGCGCACGGGCGCAATATGATTCGATTTTCAATCGGCTGCTCAAGCTACCCGACGAGATGCTGGTGTTTCCCGCCCATGACTACAAGGGCGACACCGTCTCGACCATCGGCGAGGAAAGACGCTTCAATCCGCGGCTGCAGGTGCGCTCAGTGGATGAGTATATCGAGCTGATGGGCAATCTGAAGCTGCCGAATCCCAAGATGATGGACGTCGCGGTGCCGGCCAACATGCATGTCGGCCTGCATCAGGACGATCTCGCCAAACAGGGACAGTCGCTCACCGCGCGTGAGGGCATCGACAGCCTCGGCCGGCCCGATATCCTGCTGGTGGATCTCAGGGAAAGCAGCGAACGCGCCAAGCACGGCACGCTGCCGGGCGCGCTGCACGCGCCCTATCCCGGAATCGGCGAAGCCTTGCGGCCGGGCGGCATGCTGCGCGAAGTCGCTGCGGCGAGCGGGCGGCGGATCGTGTTCTTCTGTGCCTTCGGCGAGCGCTCGGCGATGGCGGTGGCGGCGGCCAAGGAAGCCGGGCTTGCCAACACCGCGCACATCGCCGGCGGCATGGATGCATGGAAGAAGGCGGGCGGGCCGGTGGCGACGGGGTAGCCTGTCGTTGCGAGGAGCGCAGATTTGTAGGGTGGGCAAAGGCGCACTTGCGCCGTGCCCACCGTTCTCACACCTGTTGAAGTTGGTGAGCACGCTTCGCTTTGCCCACCCTACAGACGTTGTTTCCCCACCCGCTGCAGCTCCGCCACCAGCACGTCGAGCGCTTCCGCCAGCATCACGCCGCCGCATTCGGTCAACCGCTCCGGAATCACGATACGCCTTTCCGCCGGATAGAACCGCTCCAGCGCCGGATGCAGCAAAAAGGCCTGGCCGTCGTCGCGGGCGAAATCACCGGCCTGCGACACCAGCAGCAGATCGGGTTTTTGGGCCACGATCGCCTCCAGCGAAGCGAAGCCGCCGAAATCAAACCCGAGTTCGCCGGCGGTGTTGAACAGCCCGGTTTCGGCCAGCAGCGAGCCGACAAAACTGTCGCTGCCCGCCACCCAGCCGCGCCGCGACAGCGGCAGCACGCGGTAGTGTTTGTCGGCGACGGCCCGGCGCGCCCGCGCCAGCGCCGCGTCGAGT
>CALROE020000274.1:0-5534 GCA_943369715.1 Bradyrhizobium ivorense | reverse complement strand
GGGCGGCGGCCCCACATCATCATGATCCATGACGAGTCGAGTTTCGACATTCGGCAGGCCAAAGGCATCAAGGTTCCCGCGGGCTATGGCAGTCACTTCAAGTCGTCCGACGGCAAGTCGCGCACCTTCATGGCCGAGAGCAGCGGCGGGGCGAGCTGGTTCACCGAATACAACGTGCTGGCCGGGCTCTCGTCGCGCTCGTTCGGCCGGTTTTCCTATTTCGTGACCCGCATCGCCGCGGGCCGTGTCGAGCGCGGACTGCCGCTGGCGCTGCGCCGCTGCGGCTACAGCACGACGTCGCTCTATCCGGCCCATGGCGCGTTCATGAGCGCGCGCCAATTCCACACCACCACCGGGATCCAGAACTTTCTGGACGCGCGCGATCTCGGCGCCAGGGGCGTCGAGCCCGACCGCTTCTTTTACGACAAGGCGCTGAACCTGCTGTCGCAGGAAGCGCCGGCGAAGCCGCAGTTCATCTTCGTGTACCTCGCCGCCAATCACTTCCCCTGGGAGAAGCGGTTTCGTCCCGATCTGACGCCGTCCTGGTCGCGGCCCGGCAATGCGCCGAAAGTCGATGAATATCTGCGCCGGCAGGCGATGAGCGCCGACGACTATGCGGCGTTCGTCGCGGGCTTGAAGAAGAAGTTTCCGGCGCAGCCGTTCCTGATCGTGCGCTATGGCGATCATCAGCCGGAATTCTCCTCGGATATCCTCGATCCCGGGCTGGACGAGGCCGGCGTCGGCAAGAAATTCGAGAGTTTCGACCCGCGTTATTTCGCCACCTATTATGCGATCGACACCATCAATTTCGAACCGGTGAAGAGCCCCGCGGTGATGGAAACCATCGACGCGCCCTATCTGCCGCTGGTGATCCAGGAAGCCGCGGGAATTCCGCTCGATCCCTCGTTCGAGGAACAGAAGAGCATCATGATGCGCTGCAAGGGTGTATTCTATGCCTGCAAGAGCGGGGCGGAAGCCCGCCGCTTCAACCGGCTCCTGATCGACGCCGGTTTCGTGAAGAACCTCTAGGGAGGTGAACATGCCAGCCTCCGTCGAAACCGAAACCGAAACGGGTACGACCGGCGCTGCCGCGCGCGGCGTCCGGTTCTATGTCGGCGTTGGCGTGGTTGCCGCACTTCATCTTGCAGCGTTGGCTGTCCTGCTGTCCTGGGAATACGGACCCTTTGCGATCACGCTGTCGGTGCTGGCGTGGGTCTTTGTCAATTGCCTGTTCCTGCTGGTGCTGCAGCGACCCGGCGTCTCGGCGGCGCTCGCGCTGGCTTTGGTGGTGCTGCTGATCGTGATGTCGCGCTTCAAGTTCGACATTCTGCAGCTGTCGCTGACCTTCCTCGATTTCCTGATCATCGATCGCGACACCTTCTCGTTCCTGCTCTCGATATTTCCGCGGTTGCGGACGCAATTGATCGTGGCGCTGGTCCTCGCCGTTCCGCTGCTGTGGCTGATCTGGCGCGCCGATCCGTTTCGCATGGGCCGCCGGCTTTCGCTGGCCGTTCTTGCCGCAACAACCCTGTTGATGTCGGTGATGTCGGTGGCGGCGCCCGAGCAGCCGTGGGAGCCGTTCCAGGGCGTCAATCATATCTCCAACCTCGCCCGCTCGGGCGTGGTGGCGGTGTCGCGGCTGACCTCGACGGGATGGATCGAGGCCGATCCGGTAGCGAGCGGCCTGACCCCGCGAGCCCACGCTGCCGGCCGCCCGGCGCTGCCGCCGGGCGAGGATTGCGACACCAGCGTGAAGCGGCCGCATATCATCATGCTGCTCGACGAGTCGAGCTTCGATGTCACCGCCGCCCCCGGCGTCAAGGTGCCCGAGGGGTACACCGACTTCTTCAGGTCGATCGACGGTAACAGGCGTACCATGATCGCCGAGGCGACCGGCGGCCCGACCTGGTACACCGAGTTCAACGTGCTGAGCGGGATGTCGGCGCGATCGTTCGGCGATCTGAAATTCTATGTCACCCGAATCACCGCCGGCCGGGTCGCGCGCGGACTGCCGCAGGCGCTGAAGCGCTGCGGCTACAAGACCTTCTCGCTCTATCCGACCTATGGGAATTTCCTCGGCGCGCGCGCCTTCCAGAAGGGCACCGGCGTCGGCCATTTCATCGACATGGCGGATATGGGCGTCAACGAGGACATGCAGACCGACAAATTCTACTTCGACCAGGCCCTGAAAGTGTTTGCTGCCCAGCAGCCGTCACAGTCGCCGGTCTTCATGTTCGTGTATCTCACCGCCAATCATTTTCCCTGGACCAGCGTCTATCGGCCCGACCTGACGCCGGACTGGACGCCGCCGGGCAACACTGCGGAGACCGATGAATACATTCGCCGCCAGGTGATGACGGCGAAGGACTACGGCGATTTCACTGCCCGGCTGGCGCGCGATTATCCGGACCAGTCGTTCATGGTGCTGCGTTTCGGCGACCACCAGCCGGCCATCTCGCAGAAATTGCTGGAGCCCGGCATCGACCAAAAAGTGCTGGCGCAGCGCCTGATGGCGGCGGATCCGCGCTACTTCTCGACCTACTATGCGCTCGACGGGATCAACTTCTCACCCCCCGATCTGTCGTCGGCGCTGGAAACGCTCGATGCGGCCTATATCCCGATCGTGGTCCAGGACGCCGCCGGCGTCCCGCTCGATCCGTCGTTCGCGGAACAGAAAAAGATCATGCTGCGCTGCAAAGGCCAGTTCTATGCCTGCAGGGGCGGCGCCGAAGCCCGCCGCTTCAACCGGCTGCTGATCGACGCCGGCCTGGTGCGGGGACTGTAGGCCCGATTCCCCCGGAAGTACCTGCGGGTTCCGCTGCCGCAGGAGGGCCTGATACTTGAGTGTGGCGGCGCAAACCTGCTACCATTAAAGGAGTTAGAGGCTTTCCAACGGGTCTTTCGCCATGGTGATGCGTCTTTTCGCGCCGCAATTCCTCCTCCTATGGGCTTTCATCGGCTCGGCGCTGGCCGTGCATTTTCGCGGCAAGGTACGGCTTGGGTTCTTTCGGCAACTCACCGACCATTCCACCATCATGGCGCCGTACAATGTGCTGATGTACCTGTTCTCGGCGGTGCCGAACCAGCCCATCCTGGACGAGGATTCGATCCCCGAACTCAAAATTCTGCGCGACAACTGGCAGCCGATCCGCGACGAGGCGTTGGTGCTGTTTGCGCAGGGCCAGATCAAGGCCGCAGACAAGTACAACGACTGGGGCTTCAATTCGTTCTTCCGGACCGGATGGAAGCGGTTTTACCTGAAATGGTATGGTGCGGCGCTGCCGTCGGCGCTGGCCAATTGTCCGAAGACCGTCGAACTTCTGAATTCCATCCCCAACATCAAGGGCGCGATGTTTGCCACCCTGCCGCCCGGCGGCAAACTGGTGCAGCACCGCGATCCCTATGCCGGCTCGCTGCGCTATCATATGGGACTGGTAGTGCCGAAATCGCCCGGCGAATGCCGGATCGTCATCGACGGCGAATCGCACTACTGGCACGAGGGCAAGGGCCTGCTGTTCGACGAGACCTATCTGCACTATGCCGAGAACACCACCAGCGACGACCGCATCATCCTGTTCTGCGATGTCGAGCGACCCCTGCGCACCCGCGCCATGACCGCGGTCAATCGCTGGGTTTCCAAGCACATCATCAACGAGAGCGCCACCCAGAACGAGGATGGCGAGCACATCGGCTGGCTGAACCGGATCTTCGGCTCCGTCTACCAGGTGCGGCTGGTGGGCAAGCGGATGAAGGCCTGGAACAAGCGCGTCTATTACGCGGTGAAATTTCTCTTGATCGGTGGCATCCTCGCCGCCTTCCTGGCGACGGCCTTCGCCTGAGGCGACTCCCTTTTTCGTCATGGCCGGGCATAGCCGTCCGAAGGACGGCGTCGCTTGCGCTCGCCTACGCCCGGCCATCCACGCCTTTCTTGCTAAACCGGAGCGAAGACGTGGATGCCCGGAACAAGCCCGGGCATGACGAACTGAGAGCATTCGGCCCTCAGGCGCCTGCGTCGTGGTGACGCCTCCATCCCTGTCATTTTCCCGCCGCGAGGCTTGACCGTGGGCGCCACCATCCTATGAGATGAGCCCATGAACCGGATTCGACCGATATTGCTGTTGCTCGCCGTCGCCGCCTGCTCCCCGGCGCTGGCGCAGACCATGAAATTCGAGGACTCGGCGGCCCTGCTGGGGGCCAGCTGCGCCAAGGATATCGAGGCCAATTGCCGCGGCGTCAATCTCGACCCCACGCGCATGAAGGACTGCCTGTCGCGCAACCAGGATGTGCTGTCGCCGCAGTGCAAGAGCGACTACGGCAAGGCGTTCGAGGCGATCCAGAAGCGGGTCGCCGCGCGCGCCGCCGTCTTCAAGCTCTGCGAGCGCGACATCGTCAAACTGTGCGGCATCACCGACAAGACCGATCGCACCAAAGCGCTGGAGTGCCTGATCGCGGGGCCACGCGGCATAGGCATCAATTGCAACAAGTCCGTCACCGAAGCGGGGTATCGCTGATGCGACGGGTAAGCCAAAGTCTGGGCCCGATCGGGCTACTGGTGGCCGCACTGCTCGGCAGCGCGGCGTTGCCGGCCAAGGCGCAGGCCCCAGCCCCGGCAGCCAATCAGCCGCCGGCGGCCAGCAGCTCGGAAGACTGGGTCAAGCGGCTGGCCGGCCTCGAAACCGCGCCGGATCTGGACGTCGCCGCGCTGCGGCAGCAGGCCACGGAACGCGTGAAATCAAGGGCCGATCTGCAGCCGATCAAGCGGCCGCTGGTCGCCCCGCAATTGCTCAAGCTGCCGCAGCTGGTGGCCGATATTCAGTTCGATGCCGACGCCGCCGTGGTGCGGCCCGACTCATACCGGGTGCTGGGACGGATCGCCGATACGCTGACCCATCCCTCGCTGCTCGGCTACAAATTCCTGATCGTCGGGCACACCGTCTCCACCGGCCGGCGCGACATCAACCTGTCGCTGAGCCAGCGGCGGGCCGACGTGATCCGTGAAGTGCTGGTCAACACATTCAAGATCAACCCGAAGCGGCTGCTGTCGCTCGGCCTCGGCGAGGAGCAGTTGCTGGACGCCGCCCGTCCGGCGTCGCCCGCCAACCAGCGGGTCCACCTCATGACTGTTGGAAGCACGATTGATCCAAACGCTCCCCCCGTCGCGCCTGCCGCCGTCGCTCCTGCGAAAGCAGGGACCCAAAAACCCAAGCGTTAGTGCGTAGGGTGGGCAAAGGCGCACTTGCGCCGTGCCCACCATCTTTTCTTTGCACCGAAGATTGGTGGGCACGCCGATGGGCGCGCGTTCGCGCGACCGTCGGCTTTGCCCACCCTACAATTCTCTTTTTACTTCCCGATCTTGTCCCACAGCCAGCGCGCCACGGTATCCGGCGACGACGCGCCGTCGCCGCCGGCGGCGCGCAGATTGGCCTCGCGCATGGTGGCGATGTCGATGCGGCCGAGCAGCGGCGCCAGCGCCGCGCGCAGCGCCGCGTCGTCGGCGCGCTTCGGCGCCAGCAGCACGATGGCGTCATAAGGCG
>CALROE020000273.1:0-5549 GCA_943369715.1 Bradyrhizobium ivorense | reverse complement strand
ACTTGCCGCTCGCGATAGGCCGCCGGGTCCCTCGCCCAGCCCGCGATCAAGGCAGGGTTTTCCGGAACCCGCGCCCGGTTGTTGTACTCGACCTCATAGTCGACCGGCGCGCTCACGGCTTACGACGCTCGTTTTTGCGCGGACTTCTGCGCCGAGCCCTTGGTCTTGGCCAACAGCCGCATCAAGTCGCGGACGTCCTTCGGCGAAAGATCCGAGAAGATATCGGCGATCCAGCTCTGGTGCTCCGCGGCCATCCTGCGAAACTCGGCACGCCCGGTCTTGGTCAATCGTATCACCTGCACGCGCCGGTCGGTGTCGGAGGTTCGCCGGTCGAGGTGGCCGGATTCGACGAGCCGCTCGACCAGTCCGGTGACGTTGCCGTTCGAGACCATCATCCGCTTCGAGACATCGGACAGCGTCATGCCCTCAGGCACCTTGTCGAGCTGGGCCATCAGATCGAAGCGCGGCAGGGTAACATCGAATCTCTCGCGCAGCCGGCCGCGCACCTCGCCCTCGATCAGTGTCGTGCAGGTCAAGAGACGCAACCACAACCTGAGTTCGTCGCCGTGATCTTCCGGGAGTTCGACCGCCTTGGTCTCGGAATCAAGGATCATGATGTGATCTTGTCTCCATCTGCCTGCCCGGCGCCGCTCGCAGGAAGCGAACGGCCGCGGCGCCGGCGGCAATTGTTGCATTTCTTTAGGCTTCAAGCAATTGGCGTGCGGTTTGCATGGTCGCCGTCCATGGCTTGAACCTGCCGCAACCATGCTTGCGGCAATGGCCATCATCAGAATAGGTTTGAGCCTTGAGCCCGGATCTGGGTCGACGTAACGGAGAGACAACCATGAAGCAGCAGTTGAAGTTGGCCGTAACGGCGGTTCTCCTGAGCGTCGCCACCGGGCCGGCGATCGCGCAGGAAAAACTCAAGATCGGCGTGATCGTGACGCTGTCGGGTCCGGCGGCAGCGCTCGGCGCGCAGGTCCGCGACGGTTTTGCGCTCGCGGTCAAGGATCTCGGCGGCAAGATGGCCGGCCGCGATGTCGAAGTCGTGGTGACCGATGACGAACTGAAACCGGATGGCGCGGTCACCAAGGTCAAGGGCCTGCTCGAACGCGACAAGGTCGACTTCGTGGTGGGGCCGATTTTCTCCAATATCCTGCAGGCCATCCACAAGCCGGTGACGGATACCAAGACGTTCCTGATCAGCCCGAACGCCGGCCCTTCCAGCTACGCCGGCAAGAATTGCAGCCCGTTCTTCTACGCCACCTCTTACCAGAACGACCAGGTGCACGAAGTTCTCGGCAAGGTCGCCCAGGACCGCGGCTACAAGCGCGTCTATGTCATGGTGCCGAATTATCAGGCCGGCAAGGATTCCGTCGCCGGATTCAAGCTCGCCTACAAGGGAGAAATCATCGAGGAGTCCTACATGCCGCTCGGCACCCTGGATTTCCAGGTCGAGCTCTCCAAGATTGCGTCACTGAAGCCCGACGCCGTGTTCACCTTCATGCCCGGCGGCATGGGCGTGACATTGGTGAAGCAATACAGCCAAGCCGGCCTGGCCAACAAGATTCCGGTTCTTTCGGCATTCACGGTCGACGAATCCACCCTGCCGGCGCAACAGGATGCGGCCGTCGGCATGTACGCCGGTTCGAACTGGGCGCCCAATATGGACAATTCGCAGAACAAGAAATTCGTCGCCGGCTATGAAGCCGCCTACAACATCGTGCCCGGCACCTACGCCATGCAGGGTTACGATACAGCCGTGCTGATCGACAGCGCCGTCAGGGCGGTCAAGGGCGACCTTTCCAACAAGGAAGCGGTCTCGGCAGCGTTGAAGAAGGCCGACTTCACCTCGCTGCGCGGCGCCTTCAAGTTCAATACCAACGGCTACCCGATCCAGAATTTCTACCTGACCAAGGTCGCCAAGCGGCCGGACGGAAAATTCCAGACCGAAATCTCCGAGAAGGTGTTCGAGAACTATGGCGACCGCTACGCCAAGGATTGCGCTCCGGGCAAATAAACGCTCCAAAGCAATAATGATTTGGGAGGAAACAAGGCGATGACAAGCGAGATCACCGGCATTATCGGGGCCAACGAGGGCATGCAGGGAATTTCCTGGAATATTCTCGGCCAGACCTATGTGCCGAAGAACCGCACCGAACATTGCTTCTCGTGGCACGCGACGTTGCCGCCGGGCACTTTCGTGCCGCCGCATATCCATCCGGACCAGGACGAATATCTGTACATGCTGGAAGGCAAGCTCGATTTCGTGCTGGGCGGCGCCGAGGCCCAGGCCAGCGCGGGCGACCTGATACGCCTCGGCATGGGCGTTCCCCACGGCATCTTCAACAAATCCGATCAGACCGCGAAGGTGCTGTTCTGGGTATCGCCGACGAAAAAACTCTTCGACCTGTTCTGGGGGCTCCACAACATGAAGGAGCAGAAGCCGGAAGACGTCGTGGCGATGGCCGCTGAATACAACATCCACTTCCTGCCCCCGCCGCCGGGCGCGTGAGGGGCGAACACGCCGCGCTCTAACAGCGTCATTGCGAGCGCAGCGAAGCAATCCATCTTGCGGCAAGCAAGGAAGCTGGATTGCTTCGTCGCTGCGCTCCTCGCAATGACGGCAATGAGCGTCTACGCCCGCACCGCCGCCAGTCCCGGCACCGCGGCAAATCCCGCCTTGCTGGCATAGCCGCGCACGATGGCCTCGCGCTGCGAATAGCTCAGCACGTTTTCGATATTGTCAAACCCATCGGGCGCCAGCTGCTCGACCGCATCGATCACGCCTTCCGGTCCGCCGCGGCGGTTGGCGCGCACGATGTCAGCCGTCATCGGCAAGCGCTGCTGCTGGTAGGCCAGCAGCGCCTGGCGCGGATGCTCCGAACGCACCAGTGCGTCGGCGAGACAGCGTGCATCGAGAATGGCCTGCGAGGCGCCGTTCGATCCTACCGGATACATCGGATGCGCGGCATCACCGAGCAGCGTGACGCGGCCGCTGGACCAATAGGGCAGCGGGTCGCGATCGCAACATGGATATTCGTAAAACTCCGGTGTCGCCGCGATCAGGTTCGGGACCGCGACATGCGGCACCGAGAACCGCGCGACATGCGGCATCAGTTCCTCGCGCTTGCCGGGCCGCGACCAGTCTTCGCGGCGCGGCGGCGCGGCATTGCCTTCGCCAACCTTCACCAGCACCGCCCAATTCGTCAGCCGGCTCGCGGGGCTCGATCCTTCCGCGATCGGATAGACCACGACCTTGGCGTTCAGGCCGCCGGCGACGATCATGGAGCGGCCGTCCAGAAACGCCGGCCAGTCGCGCGCGCCGCGCCACAGCATCAGCCCGTTCCAGCACGGCGGCCCTTCATCCGGAAACAGCATCTCGCGCACCCGCGAATGAATGCCGTCGGCGCCGACCAGGATATCGCCGCGCACGGTTTTGGTATGTGCGCCGGTGCGATCGAAGAAATACGCGGTCACGCCGCCTTCGTCCTGGGTGAAGGCGCCCAGCCTGCAGCCGGTGTGAATGGCGTCATGGCCCAGGCGCTGCTCGACGGCGCGGTGGATCACGCTCTGCAGCCGGCCGCGGTGGATCGAGAATTGCGGGACGTCGTGGCCGGCGTCGATGCCGCGGGATTCGCGCCAGACTTCCTGGCCGTGGCGGTTAAGGTAGTACAGCTCGTGGGTACGGATCGCGACGTCATCGAGCGCCTGCAACAGGCCGAGACCGGCAAGTTCGCGGATCGCGTGCGGCAGGGTGTTGATGCCGACGCCCAGTTCGCGGATGCTGTCGGATTGCTCGAACAGCTCGCAGCCGATGCCGCGGGCCCGCAGCATCAAGGCTGTGGTAAGGCCGCCAATACCGCCGCCGACGATAATTGCCTTCATCGCCTACTCCACTCGATACCGAAACGCTACGAAGGCCCTCAGCCTCGCATGCAGGGTCACTCCGCCGCAAGCGGCTTTGTCGCCTCCGCCTTCAGCTCGGCCCGGGTCTTCGGCTTAGCCTTAATTTTCAGATCGTCGAAATCCTGCCGGTCACGCACGCTGTTGCGGAAAATCTGCTCCTTGCCGGGCTGGTATTGCGGCGGGCAGGCAATCTCCGCGCCATACCAGGCCGCCGCCTTCAGCGTAAAGGACGGATCAGTCAGATGCGGGCGTCCGAGCGCCACCAGATCGGCGCGGCCGGCAGCCAGAATGGTATTGACCTGGTCCGGCGTCGTGATGTTGCCGACACACATGGTGGCGACGCGGGCCTCGTTGCGGACCTGCTCGGAGAACGGTGTCTGGAACATGCGGCCATAGATCGGCTGGGCGTCGCGCACGGTCTGTCCGGTGGAGACGTCGATCAGGTCGACGCCGGCTTGCGCGAAGGCGCGCGCGATCTCGACGGCGTCGTCGCCGGTGACGCCGCCTTCCGCCCAGTCGGTGGCGGAGATGCGCACCGACATCGGCTTGTGCGCCGGCCACGCCGCCCGCAATGCCTCGAACACCTCGAGCGGAAAGCGCAGGCGATTTTGCAGTGATCCGCCATAGGCATCGGTACGCTGGTTGGTCAGCGGCGAGATAAAACTCGCCAGCAAATAGCCGTGGGCGCAGTGCAGCTCCAGCATGTCGAACCCACAGCGCTCGCCGCGCCGGGCAGCCTGGACGAAGTCAGCCTTGACCGTATCCATCGCCGCGCGGTCCATCTCGCGCGGCACCTGGCTGTCCGGAAAATACGGCAGCGGCGACGCCGACACGATGTCCCAGCCGCCCTGTTCCAGCGGCCGGTCCATGCCGTCCCACATCAGCTTGGTGGCGCCCTTGCGGCCGGCATGGCCGAGCTGCAGCGCGATCTTCGCCGCCGAATTGGCATGAACGAAATCGACAATGCGCCGCCACGCGGTCTCCTGCTCGTCGTTCCACAGACCGGCGCAGCCGGACGTGATGCGGGCGTCGCGGGAAACGCAGGTCATTTCGGTGAAGATCAGGCCGGCGCCGCCAACCGCGCGTGAGCCGTAATGCACCAGGTGAAAATCCCCGGGCACGCCCTCCTTGGCCGAATACATGCACATCGGCGACACCACCGCGCGGTTGGCGACTTCCATCTCGCGCAGCCGCAGCGGCTGGAACATCGGCGCGACCGGCTTGCCGGTCTCGACGTCAAAACCTTTGGCGCGGACCTGTTTTGCGAACGCCTTGTCGACCTCGGCGACAAAATCGGGCGCGCGTAATGTGAGATTGTCGTAGGTGATCGCCTTGGCGCGCGTCATCACGCCGAAAGCGAACTGCACCGGGTCAAAATCCCAGAATCGGTCGACATGTTCGAACCAGACCAGCGACACGTCGGCGGCATGCTGGGTCTTCTCGACTTCCTCGCGGCGGCCGGTTTCGTAACCCTGCAGCGCGGCCTCGACCGTCGGTGCGCGATGCATGGCATCCGCCAGCGCAATGGCGTCTTCCATCGCCAGCTTGGTGCCGGAGCCGATCGAGAAGTGCGCGGTCGCCTTGGCGTCACCGAGCAGCACCATATTGTCCCTGACCCAGCGCTTGCTGCGGATCATCGG
>CALROE020000272.1:0-5563 GCA_943369715.1 Bradyrhizobium ivorense | reverse complement strand
CGCGCGCCGGAATGCAGACTGGCGAATTGGTGTAGGCCGTCTTGAACCGCGTACCGCGGGCCGCCAGCGCATCGATGTTGGGCGTGCGGATGACAGGGTGTCCATAGCAACCGGAAATTCGGGCCTGGTGCTCGTCCGACATGATGACGAGGAGATTGCTCGGACGATTGGACGGGGCTGTTACCATGGATGCCTCAATGATTGGGGAAGGGTATACTATATAGCTATAATGTAATCAAGCGCCTTCTGAACAGGCAGGTCCGGTCCCCGGCCCTTGCGGCCGGGGCTGCCGAAGGCGACAAGAGCGACCGGAGCGCGTCCATGACAATGAACCATTCTTCCGACGTTAAGCTGCCCAGCCTGATGACCCGCTTCGGGCGCGACGTCAGCTCCGATCTCCCCAAACATGCGCAGATGCGGCATCTCATGCTGGAAGCAATCAAGGCGGGGCATTTCCCGCCGGGCTGCAAGCTTCCCCCTGAGCTTGAGCTGACGGCCATGACGCCCTTTAGCCTCGGCACCGTGCAGCGGGCGCTCCGCGACCTGGTCGATGCAGGCATTATTCTTCGTCGGCAGGGCTCCGGGAGTTTCGTTGCAGATCGTGACCGGAAATTGCCCTACCCTCTCCATTGCCGCTTCCTCGATGAATCCGGCACGGGATATCTTCCGATCTATTCAACGACGCTCACCCGCCAGAAGGCCAGGGATTCTGGGTCTTGGGTCGGCCACATCGGAGGCGGCTCAGGACAATCCGTGGTCGAAATCAGCAGGCGCATCGATGTGAACCATGAATTCACGGTGCACTCCCGCTTCTTCGCGGTCGCGGGAGACCTCGGAAGCCTTGTGACCTGCGACATCGGCGACCTCGATGGCGCCAACTTCAAGCTCAGGATCGCCGAAGAGATGGGCCTGCCCGTGACCCGGGTGAACCAGTTCTCCAATGTCCGGCGCGTGAGCGCCGAGGCCGCTCCGGTCATCGGCATCAGCTCCAACGCGATGGTTCTCCACGTGGTCGCGGTGGCCGCTGCGGCGGAGCGTCCGCTCTACGTCCAGGAATTCGAAATTCCGCCGACGGAGCGCCTGCTCGTTTCCGGCCTCGATTGACCTGCGCGAAAGCAGGCGACTACGCTCCAGTTGCAGCTCCGGATTTCCGTTCCGGACCGACCACGGCGCCAGAAGCGAACACCTGCCAAAAAAGTCGCCGTTGATAACCCCGGACCTGAGTTGGTGCCAACGGCGTCAGCTTCCCACTTGAACGTGGCGCTGCGGTGTATGGGCCCGCGTTGCGCGAGGACCCGCTGATGGATGCGGAGCGCTCCGCTTGACACCTCACACCCTTCGGCTGTATGGCCCATGCGCCATGATCCTGAACCGGACCAACACCCGCGCCACTCTCCGTCGTCGCTCTGACGACGATGATGGGTCGCGCCGTGTCCGACGACAACGCTGAAACACTGGGATCAGCAAGTTTTCGAGAAGGCCGCACCCGCAAAGTGCGGCCTTCTGCTTTTCAGCCCGCTTTGCATCCCAACCCGCTGAGGAGTCTTGAGATGAACAACGCCACGCATTCGTTCGACGCTTTGATGGAAATCACCGCCCGGCCGCCGACCGTCTTCGTTCGCGGCGAAGGCTCGTTGCTGTGGGACGACAGCGGCAAGCGCTATCTCGACTTCGTTCAGGGCTGGGCGGTTAACTGCCTCGGACATTCGCCGTCGGTGATCGCCGACGCGCTCGCTGCACAATCGAAATTGCTGCTGACGCCGAGCCCGGCGTTTTACAACGGTCCCAGCCTTCAACTGGCCAAGGCGCTCACCGATCACAGCTGCTTCGACCAGGTGTTCTTCGCCAATTCGGGCGCGGAGGCCAACGAAGGCGCCATAAAGCTCGCGCGCAAATACGGCGCCCTGCACAAGAACGGCGCTTACGAGATCATCACCTTCGAAGGCGGCTTTCACGGCCGCACGCTGGCGACGATGTCGGCATCCGGCAAGAAGGCGTTTGAACCCTTGTTCGAGCCGAAGGTGCCGGGCTTTCCCAAGGCCAAACTGAACGATCTCGACTCGGTGAAGCGACTGATCACGGACAAGACGGTCGGCGTCATGCTGGAGCCGATCCAGGGCGAAGCCGGCGTCTGGCCGGCGACGGACGAATTTCTGCAGGCGTTGCGCGCGCTGACCGAGGCCCATGGGTTGTTGCTGATCTTCGACGAGATCCAGACCGGCATGGGCCGCACCGGCAAGCTGTTCCATTACGAACATGCCGGGATCGAACCCGACATCATGACGCTGGGCAAGGGCATTGGCGGCGGTGTGCCGCTGGCGGCGTTGCTGGCGACGGATAAGGCTTCCTGTTTCGAGCATGGCGACCAGGGCGGCACATTTAACGGCAATCCGCTGATGTGCGCGGCCGGACTCGCCGTGCTGGCGGAGATCAGCAAGCCGGCGTTCCTGAAATCGGCCGTCGATGCCGGGCTGTTTCTGGAAAGCGAATTGCAGCGGCTTTCGGCGCGGCACGGCCTCGGCGAGGTCCGCGGCCGCGGCCTGTTGCTGGCGCTCGACCTCGAGCATCCGATCGGTGCCTCAGTTGTCGCGCAGGCGCTGGCCGACGGCATCCTGCTGAACTCGCCGCAGCCGGACGCGCTGCGCTTCATGCCGGCGCTCAACGTTTCGCGGGAAGAGATTTCCGAAATGATCGACGGACTCGACGCGATCCTGACCCGGATGGGGGCGGCAAGAAGGGTGGCGTAATTGAAGCATCGTCATTCCGGGATGGTGCGCCAGCACCAGACCTCAGATGTGCAATCGCACATCGGGGAATCTCGAGATTCCGGGTTCGATGCTTCGCATCGCCCCGGAATGACGACTTCCCGTTACGGCTTCAAAATCGAAGCACCCGTCGTGGCCCGGCTCTCCAGGTCGGTATGCGCCCTCGCCGCATCCTTCAGCGCGTAGGCATGGTTGATCGGCACGTGCAGCTTGCCGTTGATGACGGCCGAGAACAGGGTGTCGGCGCCCTCAAGCAGATCCGCGCGCTTGGCGACGTAGTCGTTGAGTTTCGGGCGGGTTGCAAACAGCGAGCCGTGATTGTTGAGTTCGGCAATCGAGAACGGCGGCACCGGACCCGAGGCGTTACCAAAGCTCACGAACAACCCGCGCGGCTTCAAGCAGGACAGCGACCCCGGAAAGGTGGTCTTGCCGACGCCGTCATAGACGACATCGCAGAGCTCGTTGCGGCTGATCTGCTTCACGCGGGCGACGAAGTCTTCCTCATTGTAGAGGATGACGTGATCGCAGCCATTGGCCAGCGCCAGATCCGCCTTTGCCTTGGTGCCGACGGTGCCGATGACATGCGCGCCCATCGCCCTCGCCCATTGGCACGCCAACAGGCCTATGCCGCCGGCCGCGGCATGAATCAGCACCCGATGATGCGGCTCGACCTTGAACGTCTTGTGCAACAGGTACCAGACCGTCAGCCCCTTGAGCATCAGGACGGCGCCCTGCTCGTAGGTGATATGGTCGGGCAGCTTCACCAGCTTGTCCCAGGGAATGTTGCGTTCGGTGGTATAGCCGCCGAGATTGAAATAATAAGCGACCCGGTCGCCGGGATGAAAATTGGTGACGCCCGGCCCCACCGCCAGAACCTCGCCGGCGGCTTCATTGCCGGCGATGAAGGGCAGCCCCGGCGCCTTGTAGAGCCCCGTGCGGTAATAGACGTCGATGAAGTTCAGACCGATGGCATGCTGGCGGATGCGAACCTCGCCGGGTCCGGGCGCGGGCACGTCGACCGATTCGTAAACCAGGGCTTCCGGGCCCCCCACCTTGTGCACGCGCACGGCCTTGGTCATCTCAGGCTCTCCATTGTATTTCCTGGCGATCCAGCGATAGCCATCGAGGCCGCCTTGTCAACTCAGGGCCGAGGGGATGTCGCCGGCGGCCTATTTGATGGCGACCCTCTTGCCCTTGCCCTTGCGCTTGGCGATGACGTTGAAGGCCTCGACCGCCGCCGAGAACGAGATCGCAAAATAGATGTAGCCGCGCGGAATATGAAATTTGAATCCGTCGGCGACCAGCGCGACCCCGATCAGCACCAGGAATGCCAACGCCAGCATCTTGGTGGTCGGATGCTCCGACACGAACTTCGTCACCGGAACAGCCGATACATACATGACGATAACGGCGATGATGACCGCCGCGATCATGATCTCGAGATCCTCCGCCATGCCGATCGCGGTGATGATGGAATCCAGCGAGAACACCAGATCGATGATGATGATCTGGACGATCACCCAGAAGAACGCGTTGGGCGCCGGCGCGGCGTCGCCATCGGCGTCGCGCGCTTCCATCTCGGCATGAATTTCGTGAGTTGCCTTCGCAATCAGGAACAGCCCGCCACCGATCAGAATGATATCACGCCAAGAGAACCCCAATTCCCTCACGGTGATGACGGGTTGCGTCAGACCGATCAGCCACACCAGAACGCTCAGCAGCATGATGCGGAACACCAGCGCCAGCGCCAGCCCGATCTGCCGCGCGCGTTTCGCCTGCGGTTCCGGAAGACGCGAGACGATGACCGACAGGAAGATGACATTGTCGATGCCGAGCACGATTTCCAGCGCGGTCAGCGTCAACAGCGCCGCCCATGCTTCCGGACTGGTCAATAATTGCATCATGTCTTGAAAGACCTCACGAGCCGGATCGCTGCATCGCTCGCCACGATGTAGAGGGCGACCGCGCAGAGCCCGATGGTTACGGGTGCGCTTACGTTGAAATCCCGGGCCAGCGTGACGATCGCAAGCAGCGCCCAGATGCCCAGCAGCGACAATGTCAGGCCGCGCAGCCGTACCACGCGGACCGGATGCATCACATGGATGGGAACGAATGTCAGCACGATCAGCAGCGCGACCATCAGGCTCGCCAGCCATGGCCGCGGATGCAGCAGAAACAGATAGAATGCCGCGGCGTTCCACAGCGCCGGAAAGCCGCGGAAATGATTGTCGGTGGTTTTCATGCGGCGATCGGCGAAGTACAGCGCGCCGGACACGACGACTCCGGCTCCCAGCAGCGGCGCCATGATCGGCAACAGCAGGCCGCTGGCGGTGATCGCATAGGCCGGCACGAAAACGTAAGTGACGAAATCGACCACGAGATCGAGCACCTCGCCCGACCAGTTCGGCTGCAGCCGCACGACATCGAACCGCCGCGCGATCGGACCGTCGAGCGCGTCGACCACCAGCGCCAGCCCGAGCCACGCGAACATCGCCGCCCAGTGCTCCCGCACCGCCTCCAGCATCGCGAGCAAGCCAATGCCCGCCCCCATCGCCGTGAAGATGTGGACGGAAAATGCCGCCGCCCGCTTTCCAGGCGTCGCTTGCGGCGTAGAAACTGGCTGGTTCGACTCGTCCATCAGACCGCACTGCTATCAGGAATCGCCACGATTTGCACACCGCTGTTTGCGGTGTTCGGCCGCGCAAATCGCGGGGAACATTTGAACTGGTGATGCAGACTTGAAAATGCCGCCGGGAACGTCAATTGTCCCGATATGAATGATGGATCCGATACCTATG
>CALROE020000271.1:0-5569 GCA_943369715.1 Bradyrhizobium ivorense | reverse complement strand
GAACTGACCATCGCGGTATGGCCGTGGCTGCTGACCATGCTGGGATTCCTCATCGTCGTCACCTACGTGCCGGAAATCTCGCTATGGCTGCCGCGCACGCTCGGCATGCTGTGAAGGAGACCACCTGCAAGCGCTTGGCAACTGCAGATTACATCTTGGTAAGAGTGGTCACTCTGTCCAAACTGTAAGTTGATTGGCCGCCCCGGCGCGCTCATCTTCGGGCGACCCTTCCAAGGAGGTTTGCATGAAGAAGTTCGCCATCGCCGCGGTCGCGGTGCTCGCCATCGCCGGTTCCACCGCGGTTTATGCCCAGCATAACCGTTCGTGGTCCCACCACCACGGGCGGATGAACCCGGAGGACAGGGCGGCCTTCGCCGATGCGAGGATTGCCGCGGTCAAGGCCGGCCTGAAACTCAATGCCGAGCAGGAAAAGCTGTGGCCGCCGGTCGAGGCCGCGGTGCGGGATTTTGCCAAGTTGCGGATCGACCGCGCCAATGCGCGGATGAACGCGCTGCGGGATGATTCCAGGGATGCCCAGAAACCCGATCCGGTGACCCGCCTGCGCGACCGCGCCGACACCATGGCGACCACGGCGGCGGCGATGAAGCGCATCGCTGACGCGGCGGATCCGCTCTACAAGACCCTCGACGACGGCCAGAAGCGCCGCCTCTCCGTCCTGACCCATATGGAAGGCCGGTCCGGCCGCGGCGGCTGGCGCCATCATGGATACCACCGCGGCATGGACCGCGACGACGGCGCCCGGGACCGCGGTTTTGAGCGGGATCGCTACGATCGGGACCGCGGTCCGGGCAAGGATCACGGCGACCGGGGCGGCCCCGAGCGGCTCTAGAGGCGGCCCGGCCTCAATCGATCGAAGTACGTCAAAAGCCGCCGGATTCCGGCGGCTTTTTTGCCTTTCCGTTGCGTCGAGATGAGCCGGGGAATACCCCGCCACGTTGCTGGACATCGGGGAATCGCTTTGCTAAACGACGCCCTCTTGTGAAGGCTTTTCCGGGCCAGTTCCGGGCGCATAGCTCAGTTGGTAGAGCAGATGACTCTTAATCATCGGGTCCCAGGTTCGAGCCCTGGTGCGCCCACCAAGCCTTTCAAGGACTTAGCAGCGTAGCCGCCGCACAGAACGCGAACCGTTTTGCAGCTCATTTTACAGTTTTGTTCTCGCCTCGAGCTTTAATGCTGCAGCTTCGGCAAAAATGAACGTCGACAGGTATCGCCGTGCCGCGACAATCATCCTCTCGCCGCGATCGTAAAAATGGCTATCCTGATTGTCGCTGCGTTCCCATCCATATTGTCGCGCTACAGATGCGCGACCAGCTGATTTCGCGCCGCATCACGCTCGACGAAGTCAATGACGGGTTGCCGCAAGAGAGTTTGAGCGTCTTCGGTCCACGGTAGACCGCAAGGAGGCAGAGGCGGCTTTTGCCGAAAAGTGGGCATCTTCTTTTATCGGGCGCTGAACGCCGCGCGGCTACCTGGATGATTGGCCGCGGCACAACCGCGGGCGTGGTCGGCGGAGCTCGGCCATGCTGTGGCCGACCCAAGCGACTAACGGGTACCAGAGGTTGCCCATACGCGCCTTGGTGCGTTCGGCGATCGATTGCTCAGATTCAAACAGCAGATTCTGGAGTGAGATCGGATGATCATGGCCTGGCTCCGATCCGAGCAGACGAGCAAGCCCCGCCGTTGATTGTGCTGGAATTATGTTCATACTCAACCATAGTAACGCTTTGAAGGACGCGTCGATGAACCTGTCCATGTCGCTGCGAACCGCCGCCATCCGGCTTCCCAACCATGCCGCGATTACGGCGGGTGAGACGACGCAATCCTATGGCGTTCTTGAGGATCGTGTCGGGAGATTGGCCGCCGGTCTGAAGTCGCGACTGAACCTGGCGCCCGGCAGCCGCGTCGGACTCGCGATGGAAAATTGTGCCGACTACCTGATGATCCTCTATGGCATTTGGCGCGCAGGCCTGGTGGCCGTGCCGATGAACGCAAAGCTGCACGCCAAGGAGATGGAGTTCATCCTCTGCAACTCTGGCTGCAAGCTCTGTTTCGCAACGCCTGACATCGCGGAGCGTCTGGGCAGCGAAAGTCGTGGTAACCTCCCCCGGGTTGTGGTGGTGGGAACACCAGACCTGGAACGGCTTCTAGGGAATGAGCCGCTAACGGAGATATCGAGCGCGCCGGAGGACGAAGCCTGGCTGTTCTACACCAGCGGCACCACCGGCCGGCCCAAAGGAGCGGTCCTGTCGCACCGCAACCTGCAGTTCATGAGCCACTGTTACTACGCCGATATCGACCAGGTCGACGAGCGTGACGTCAAGATCCATGCGGCGCCGCTATCCCATGCCTCTGGTCTGTACGCCATCCCGCACCTTGCCAAGGGATCGCATCAGATCATTCTGGCCGGATCCTTCGACCCGGACCAGATTTACGACCTGCTGGCGCGGCATCAGAATGTGACCCTGTTCGGCGCACCGACCATGGTTACTCGGCTTGTCAATCATAGCAGCGCCGGCACCGCTGCAGTCGAAAATCTCAAGACACTCTATTTTGGCGGCGCGCCGATGTACGTATCGGACCTTGAGCGAGCCTTGGAATTGTTTGGTCCACGTCTGACGCAAATCTATGGACAGGGCGAGTCCCCTATGACGATTACCAGCTCGCCGAAAAATCTGCTCGGTCAGACCGATCACCCGCGGCGCGAGGCGCTGCTGGCAAGCTGTGGATTCGCGCGGACCGGTGTCGAGCTCAAGGTTGTCGACGAAGAAGGTCAGCCAGTGGCCGTAGACGAGATCGGGGAGGTAATTACCCGGTCGGATTGCGTGATGCAGGGTTACTGGGACAATGCCGAAGCCAACGCCAAGTCGCTCCGCAACGGCTGGCTTTGGACCGGAGACCTCGGGTCGATGGACGCCGAGGGCTTCCTGACGCTTAAGGATCGCTCCAAGGACATGATCATTTCGGGCGGCTCAAACATCTACCCCCGCGAGCTCGAGGAGGTGTTGCTCAAGCATCCGGCTATCCTCGAATGCGCAGTGATCGGCGTGCCGGATCCCGAGTGGGGCGAGGCTGTCACGGCTTTTGTGACGCTGCGGTCCGGACAGGAGGTGAGCGATAATGAACTCGATCAGCTCTGTCTGGACAATGTTGCGCGTTACAAGCGGCCCAAGGGTTACCATCGTGTCAAGTCTCTGCCGAAGAGCAGTTATGGCAAGATTCTGAAGACAGAGTTGCGGGCGCAACTCGCACCCAATCGGACCAGGGAGTAGCCCGGTGGCTGACATTCGCGTCGACAGGCAGGGGGCGGTGTGGTTGGTTACAATCGACCGCGCCAAAAAAATGAATTCGCTCGATTTCGATGCGCACGAGGCGCTGGTCGATGTCTGGCGTGAATTCGATGCGGACGATTCGGCCCGGGTCGGCGTTATCACCGGCGCGGGAGACAAGGCTTTCTGTGCCGGCGCCGACCTCAAAACGTATACGATGTCGTTCGCAACTCTGCCGCCGCACGAATTCCGTCGCAAATGGGTCGACGGCGTCGGCCTCGGCGGGATTACGCGGGGCATGGAGATCGACAAGCCGCTGATCGCCGCCGTTAACGGCTTCGCAATCTCCGGCGGATTGGAGATCGCACTCGCCTGTGATCTCCGCTTTTGTTCCGACAACGCTGAATTCGCGTTGCAGGATTCGAAGTGGGGCTTTCACGCCTGCGATGGCGGCCTGGTGCGGCTGCCGATGATCGTCGGCCTCGGTAACGCGATGGAGATGATCCTTTCCGGTGAAAGGATCGATGCCGCGTCCGCGCATCGAATCGGCCTCGTCAACCGTGTCTGGCCGCAGGCTGAAATGCTGGCGAAGGCGCTCGACTACGCCCAGATGCTGGCGCGGCGGGCGCCGTTGGCGCATCGTTTTGCCAAGGCGACGATGCGGAGAATGGTCGGGATGCCGTTTGCCGACGCGCTGAAGGCGGAGGTGCGGTCGTTTTATGATCTCGGCCAGTCGGAGGATCTAGCGGAGGGAACGCAATCGTTTCGCGAGCGGCGCGACGCAAATTTCAAGGCCAGGTAGTGTTAACGGTACCACAAAAAAAGCAAATCAACCCGGGAGGAACAAGCAGATGAAAAAAATTGGCGTAACTTTAGGTGCAATTCTCTCATCGGCCGCACTCGGGGGTGCGAGCTTCGCCGCCGACGTGAAGGTCGGCGTAGTCATGGGCCTGAGTGGGCCGCCGGCCATCGTCGACTTCGGCGAAAGCTATCTGCAGGGCATGAAGCTCGCACTTAAGGATTATTCTGCTGCCGGCAAGCACAAAGTCGAGTTTATCATTTACGACGACGAAGCCAATCCGCAGAAGGCCGTTTCGCTGGTCCAGCGGCTGTTACAGAGCGACAAGGTTCCGCTCATCATTGGCACCGTGTCGAGCGGCAACGTCCTTGCGTTCGCGCCGATCGTCCAGAAGGCCGGCGTGCCGTTGATTGCGGGCCCTGCGATCGCATCCAACATCACATCCCAGTTTATCGAGGAAAAACCGAGCTTCATCTTCCGCTGCTCGATGGTCGAGAAGTTCCAGATCGAAGGCATGCTCGATTGGGGCGTGAAGACATTCAAGAAGATAGGTCTCGTCCATTCGACCACGGGCTACGGCAACTTCGCGGCGAAGGAGATCGCGGATGGCATCAAGGCCCGCGGAGCCAACCTGGTCGCAGTGGAAGCCGTGGCGCCGAACGTTTCGGATCTGACGCCGCAGATGTTGAAGATGAAGGAATCCGGTGCCGAGCTTGTGCTCAACTTCCATGAGTCGTTCGAGCTGGTGTTCCGGCCGATGTCGAAGATCGATTACAAGCCGACGATTGCCGGTAACTGGGGGTTGTCGTCGCTGAAAGTGCGCGACATCGTCGGCGCGAAGGAGATCGAGGGAACGGTCATGGGCCAGGCCCTCGATCTGTCACTCGATGCCCCGAAGGCTTTCGTAGCGCGTATGGAGAAGGAGTACGGCAAGGAGTTCCGCTGGCCGGTGCTGGCAGCCTTGGGCTACGATGCGGCACAGGTCGCGTTCAAGGCGCTCGACACGGCCAAGTCCATGGAGGCGGAAGCGATCCGCGATGCGCTAGAGGCGGTTGATGGGATCAAAGCGATCTCGGCGACGCCGGCCAAGCCATACGGACCCAAGGATCACGAGTGTCTCGACCGGGAACACGTCTTTCTCGGAATTTGGAAGGACGGAGCCGTCGTTCGCCTGAAATACTGAGTGAGGCGTCGCGGACCTCTCGCAGCGTGGAGTATCGATGTCGACGGCGAATTTCATTCAGCTCTTCCTGAGCGGCTTGACGATGGGTGCGCTCTACGCACTCACCGCCAAAGGTCTGTTCATTGCGCACTTGGCTACGACCCGCATGAACTTCGGGCAGGGCGAGTTCCTGATGATTGCCGCCTATCTGAGCATGACTTTGCTCTTAGTGGGCGTGCCGGTGATCCTGGTTGCCGTCTTCGTGATCGCCGTGCTGGCGCTCATGGGCTGGGGGCTAGAGCGCATTGCACTGCGGCCACT
>CALROE020000270.1:0-5573 GCA_943369715.1 Bradyrhizobium ivorense | reverse complement strand
GTTCGCTGCGACTTGACGCGATTCGATCAATCGCGCTCGATGATGACCGTCTTGCGATCCCGGTCGTAATCGCGGTCGCCGCGGTTTTTCTTGATCACCACGGTCTCGTCGCGATCGCGATAATGCCGCTCACGGACCACCTCCCGCTCGCGAACGCGGTCAGGACCTGTTCCGACCGTCACGCCGACACCGTTCGGGCCGACGCCCACTCCAACCTGCGCACTGGCGGGCAGGGCAAGACAGATCCCGGCTGCCGCGAGGCTCACTGCTGCAAAACGCTTGATCATCGCATGCTCCTCAATGTGTGAATCATCGGGGGCAAGTCGGGCCGGGTGGGATTGTTCCGTCGAGACGCCTGGAAGGACGGCCAGGAAGCAACTCGCTGACGCCTACAAGGCAAACCAGATGCCGAGCGCAACGATACAGGCCACCACAACGAACCCCACCAGCGGCGTGACCTGCTTCGAACTACCGCTTCTCGGTGAGTCGTTGGGCGCGTGATTGAACTCAGTCTTCATGTATCACCGGTCACCGGTTGCGCCGGAGAGAGCCGCGCTTCAGCGGAACGCCGACTTCACCTTCTCCCACAGCGATTCATTTTCCCGATCGCCATCGGCCTTCGACGGCGCCGGTTGCGCCGCGCTGACGGGATCCGATGCGGGAAAGCTGCCGACCAGCCCGGCTTCAAGCTTGTTGTGCATTTCCCGGTCGGCCCGTGCGGCTTCGCGGGGATCATCGGCATACTTGTCATGGGGCGCGGGATTGAATTTCTCAGCCATATTGGTCTCCATTTCCAAGACAACGCCCCTGCAATCCGGGGGTTCCACCCGATGCGACACCAAGGTCCCTGAAGCCAGCCCTGGTGCTCCCCTGGCGCGAAAGCTCCGGGAACCAATGCCCGCTAATGGGCAGATAAAGCTGAGGATTTTGCTGTGCGCTGAGCAATATTGCACAGACAGTCGCGGCCAACTTGGGCTCGATTATTCGCGATGAGATTGCACCCTCATCGCGTGACGTGAATGAGCCGGTGCTCGAAACAGAAATTCCGACCCCAGCCCGTTTGGGATTTTCGTTTTTGAGCTACCGCTCGACCTTATCGCCAGGCTGGAGGACTGTGCGAACGAGGTCTCGATACCCGAACGAAATCGCCGTGTTCGTCACGGTGCCTCCGTGCTAGCGCGCATCCTGCAGGATCATGTCGGACGCCTTCTCGGCGATCATGATAACAGGGGCGTTGGTATTGCCCGATACCAGATCCGGCATGACGGAGGCATCGACGACACGCAGGCCTTCGATCCCGCGAAGGCGAAGCCGCTGATCCACCACCGCGAGCGAATCGTTGCCCATCCGGCAGGTCGAGGTCGGATGATAGACCGTGCTGCCGCGCTTCCGGCAAAACGCCAGCAGATCCTCGTCGCTTACGACCTTCGCGCCGGGGTCGGCCTCCTCGACCACGAAAGGTTTCAACGCCGGCGCGGCCAGAATTTTGCGCAGGACCTTGAGGCCCTCGACATTGACGGTTCGATCGGTTTCAGTCGCTAGATAGTTGATGCGGATTTCCGGCGCCGCCGTCGGGTCGGCGCTCTTGATCCGCAGCGTGCCGCGGCTCTCCGGCCGCACCTGGCAGACCGATGCGCTGAACGCGGAATACGGATGCAGTTTCTCGCCCATCTTGTCGGTCGAGAACGGCAGGAAGTGAATCTGGACGTCCGGTGACGCCAGCCGTGGATCGGTCTTGAAGAATGCGCCCGAGGTGCCCGCCGCGATGGTCAGCGGCCCCGTGCGGAACGCGGCATAGCGCGCGCCGGCCATGATGCGGCGGCCCGGATGATTGACGATGTCGTTGAGCGTGATCGGCTGCGAGCAGCGCATCACGATGCGGACCTGCATGTGATCCTGCAAGTCGTTGCCGACGCCGGGAGCGTCGAGCACGACGTCGATGCCGTGGCTCTTCAACAGTTCCGCCGGTCCGACGCCGGAAAGCTGCAGCAGTTGCGGCGAATTATAGGCACCGCTCGAGATCAGGACTTCCTTGCGCGCCCGCACGGTGCGCAATGCCCCGTTCTGGCGGTATTCGATCCCGGTGGCGCGCCTGCCCTCGAACAGGATGCGCTGCGCCAGCGCCGCGGTTTCGACATGCAGGTTACGCCGTCCCTTGGCCGCGCGCAGATACGACCGCGCGGTGCTCGCCCGCCGGCCGTTCAGCGTCGTGGTCTGAAACCAGCCGGCGCCTTCCTGCGTCGCGCCGTTGAAGTCGGGATTATCGGGAATGCCGGATTCCACCGCCGCCTTGATGAAGGCCCCCGACAAGGGATCGGTATGCAGCATGTCGGACACCGGCAGCGGACCGCCGGCGCCGTGATAATCGTCGGCGCCGCGCTGCTGGTCCTCGGCCTTCTTGAAGTAGGGCAGCACGTCGTCGAAACCCCAGCCGGTGTTGCCGTGCTGGCGCCAGCGATCGTAGTCCTCGTGCTGTCCGCGAACATAGAGCAGGCCGTTGATCGAGCTCGATCCGCCCAGCACTTTTCCGCGCGGCTGAAACACCTGGCGTCCGTTCAATCCCGGCTCGGGCTCGGTCTGGTACATCCAGTTGACGCTCTTCTCCTTGAATAGCATTCCATAGCCGAGCGGCACGTGGATCCAGAGATTGCTGTCCTTCGGACCTGCCTCGAGCAGCAGCACCGAATGCTTGCCGTCGGCGCTGAGCCGATTGGCGAGCACGCAGCCGGCGGAGCCCGCGCCGACGATGACGTAATCGAATTCGGAAGAAGATTTTTCAGTCGTCATGCTGTGCGTTAGCCCCCGGTCTGGTCCGCGCTTCCTCGGCTTTTTAGGGATACCGAAGTGGAATGTCACGGGCGAGAATCTTTCGCATCGCAACATGCGCCTAATCATCCGATGTTTAACATCGGATGATTGCACCGGCAATCCGCGGCGTGTAAGTTGCCGGCGCACCGGCCCGAGAGCCGGACACCGGGAGCCGAAACGTTTTGCTCAAGACACGCACGAAATCCGCCGACAAGGGTACAAAACCGGGCCGCATTCACGCGGTGCTGACGACGCTCGGCAGCGAGATCGCGCAGGATGTCATCGCGGTCGGCGAGGCGCTACCCCCCGAACACGATCTGGAAATCCGTTTCGGGGTCGGACGCGGCGTGGTGCGCGAGGCGATCAAGACGCTCGCGGCAAAAGGGCTCGTCAGCGTGCGGCCACGGCATGGCACCCATGTCCGGCCGCGCCGGGACTGGAGCCTGCTCGACCGCGACGTGCTGACATGGCTGGCCGGAAGCCGCGAGCCCGACCGCGAACTGCTGCTGGCGATTCAGGAAGTCCGGTTGATCATCGAGCCGGCAGCCGCCGCACTCGCCGCAGAGCGGGCGACCAAGACCGACCGCCAGCGCATCAATGCCGCGCTGGTGGCGATGGAAACCTCCCACGATCAGGCCAGTGCCACCGCCGCCGACAAGGCGTTCCATCTCGCCATCCTCGATGCGACCCATAATCCGGTGCTGCAGGGTTTTCGCGGCGCGATCGATACCATCCTGAGCGCGGTGTTTCTGGTCGCGGTCGGCACCACCGGCTGGTTCGAGGACAATCTGCCCAATCACGCCGCCGCCGCGCACGCCATCGACGAGGGCAATGCCAGGAAAGCCCGCGCCGCCATGGAACAGGTGCTGGGCTATACGCAGCTCAAACTGTCGAAACGAAGTGCGGTAAAATCGCGCAAGCCGGCCGCCAAGGCCAAGGGGAAGCGCAATGGCCCATAACGTCGATGCTGCGCGCCCGGCGCGCTGGCTGACGCGCGGCCTGGCATCTGCCGGCGGCGCGGCCATGTTCGTGGCACCGCTGTTCGTACTGGTGCTGATCTGGGCGATCGCGGTGCCGCTGTTCGGCATCAATCCCCGCGTCTTCCCTTCGGTTGCCGCGGTGGCCGGGGCTGCGATGGAATCGATCCGCGACGGTTCGCTGATCGAGCACATCGGCGCGAGCCTGCTCCGCGTCGGATTGGGAACGCTGATCGGAATCGTGACCGCGGTGCCGCTGGGGATCGCGATGGGCGTCAGTCCGGCGGTTTCGACCTTCCTGACGCCGCTGTTTCGTTTCTTTTCGGTGCTGGCGGGAATCGCCTGGATCCCGATTGCGACGCTGTGGTTCGGCTACGGCTTTGGCGCGATCATTTTCGTGATTTTCAACGCGGTTTTCTTTGTCGTCGCCTACAATACGCTGCTCGGCGTCTCCACCATCCCGCTCACCTTGCGCAACGCCGCGGCCTCGCTCGGCGCGGGCCGTTGGGCGTTGCTGACCGAAGTGCTGTTGCCCGGCGCCCTGCCCAACATCGTCACAGGCATCCGCACCGGCTTGGGCTTCGCCTGGCGCGGCCTGATCGCCGCCGAGATGATCGCGACCAATGTCGGGCTCGGCTACATGCTGTTCGTGGCGCGCGATTTCTACCGCACCGAGGTCATCATTCTGGGCATGATCGTGATCGGCGCGATCTGGCTCCTGATCGACCGCCTGCTGCTGGTTCCGCTGGAGCGTTCGACCATCGAGCGCTGGGGCATGGTGAGGCGCGCATGAACATCCTGTTGCGCAGCTGGAGTGCCTATACCCGCGCTACCGCGCGGTGGCCTGGGCTTGCGGCGCTGGTGCCGTTCATTCCCGTGATCGCGCTGTGGGTCGCCGTCACCGAATCCGGAATGTTTCCGCGCGCGTTCCTTCCCGGACCGGTCGAAGTCGTGAAGGCGTTCTTCAGCCTGACCTACCGCGGCATCCTGCCCGACTATCTGCAGGACAGCCTGGTGCGCCTGTTCACCGGCGCGGCACTCGGCATGGCCATCGGCATTCCCCTGGGCGTCCTGATCGGCACCAGCAAATGGGCGCATCGCATATCCTGGCCGATCCTGTTGTTCTTCCAGGCCATCGGCGACATCGCCTGGCTACCGATCCTCTTGATCTGGTTCGGCTTCGGCCTCACCACCATGACTTTCGTGATCGTCTACACCGTGCTGTTCCCGGTGGTGCTCAATACCGTGCTCGGTGTCGAATCGGTGCCGCGTGACCTCGCCCGCGCCGCGCGCAGCCTCGGCGCATCGCCGGCACGGGTGCTGTGGGAAGTCACCCTGCCCGGCGCGCTGCCCAATATCATCACGGGCTTGCGCAACGGCCTCGGCTACGGCTGGCGCGCGCTGATCGCCGTCGAGATGATCGTCGGCACCAGCGGCATCGGCTTTCTGATGTTCGACGCGCGCCGCTCCGGCTCGGTGGTCGAGATCCTGCTCGGCATGATCATTCTCGGATTGCTCTGGTACATCGTGGACGCCTGGATCCTCGCGCCGATCGAGCGCGCGACAGGCCAGCGCTGGGGATTGGTAACATCGTCATGAAAACCCTCGAGCTTCGCAACCTCGCCAAGACCTATTTCGATCCCTATGCCGGATCCCATGTCACTGCGGTGCACGACGTCTCGCTCGAGGTGCAGCAGGGCGACTTCGTCTCGGTGGTCGGACCGTCCGGCTGCGGCAAGACCACGATTCTCAACATGGTGGCCGGCTTCATCCCGCATTCCGGCGGCG
>CALROE020000269.1:0-5583 GCA_943369715.1 Bradyrhizobium ivorense | reverse complement strand
TGATCGACCGCGCGATGCCGGACGGAGGGCGTTTCTTCGGCTGGGAGGTCAAGGATGCGGCCGACCTGGACACCCTCGCCGCCCGGCTCGAAAAGGCCGGGGTCGAGGTCACGGCAGAACCGCGGACGCTGGCCGATGCAAGGCGTGTGGGCGGCCTGATTTCATTCGCCGACCCGGAGGGCAATCGGCTGGAGGCATTTTACGGCGCCGAAATCGACCAGACGCCGTTCAGGCCGGGCCGTTCGATTTCCGGTTTTCGCACCGGTCCGCTCGGCCTCGGCCACGCGGTGCTGACGGTACAGAATATCGACCCGATGATGGCGTTCTATGTCGACCTGCTCGGCTTCGGGCTCAGCGACTACATCACAAAACCCTTCCGCGCCTATTTCTTCCACGTCAATGCGCGCCACCACAGCCTGGCGATGATCGAGACCGGCAGGAGCGGCATGCATCATCTGATGGTGGAGTTGTTCTCGCTCGACGATGTCGGACAGGCCTATGACGTCGCCCTGACGCAGGAGGATCGGGTCGGCGTCACGCTCGGTCGCCACACCAATGATTTCATGACCTCGTTCTATGCCAAGTCGCCATCCGCCTTCATGATCGAATGCGGCTGGGGCGGCCGCGAGATCGACCCCGGCAACTGGCAACCGGTCGAGATGTTCGACGGGCCGAGCCTGTGGGGCCATGAGCGGGTCTGGCTGCCGCCTGAAGACCGCGAAGTGGCGCGCGAGATGCGCATGCGCGCCGCGGCCGAGGGCCGGCGCGCGCCGGTGCAGGTGATGGAAGGCAATTACAAGCTGATGTCGGGGACCTGCGCCTGGTGGGATGGGGTCAGCAAGGGCGGCGCATAGTTACACCTACCGGAATTCATCCGCCTTCGGAGCATCCCGGCGTCCATGGCGCACATGGATGACGATGAGTTCGCCTTGCTGGATTTTGTGATAAACAAGATAGAAATAGCGGACGGTCGGGAAGACGCGAACACCGGGAATATCGGTCTCGCGCCCGAGGGCGGGGTGTCGTGCCAGCAACTGGCTTGTGAGGCGGATTTGCGCTGCGACGGCGGTTGCCGCGCGCGGACTGTGTTGCGCAATGTATTCGCGGATATCTGCAATGTCAGAGTAGGCACGCGGCGAAAAACGCAGTCTCACAGACCGCACTTTTTCCAGAGCGCGGCCATTTCCTCGTCGCTGACGTATTCGCCACGCTCTGCTTCTGCAAGACCTTCAAGCACAGCTGCGCGATGTGATTCAGGCACAACAAACGGATCGACGCCGGCAGCAGCAATCTGTTCCAGAACCTCTGCGACATAGGCTTGCTGGTCTTCGGGAAGCCGTCGCACCTTCTCAATGGCGTCTTCGAGAACCTTGCTCATGGGCATGTTCGTATCATAAACAGCGGCTGAGAGCGAGACGGTTACTCCCGATAGCACCCCTGCTCGATCTCCTCGATCACGCCGCGCGCCGTGGGCGCCCAGCCGAGCTGCCGCGCCCGCCTGGCGCGCACCCGGCTGTTGGATGCCATGGTGTTTTCAGCGGCGCCCTCGCCCCATTCGGCGGCCGCTTCCGCCATCGAGATAGCGGCCGGCGGGCCCTGAAAGCCCAGCATGCGGTTGATGGCATCGCAGAGTTCGCGCATCGAATGCTCGCCGTTCTCGGCAAAATAGAACGATCCGGCCGGGGCCTTCTCGATCGCAAGCGCATAGAGCGTCACGAGATCGTCGATATGGACGTCCGACCAGATGTTTTCGCCGGGCCCGGCGTGCGCGGCATTGCCGCGCTTCCTGGCGAGATTGATCAGATAGGGCACCTGCACGCTGTCCGCCTTGGCGCCATGGCCTTCCCCATAGATCAGGCTCGGACAGATGATGACGGGACGGCAGCCCTTGTCGCGATACGACCGGATTAATTCGTTGAGGGCGACCCGCGCCGCGCGCGCTGATGATGGCGTGAACGGCGTATCTTCATCGAACACCGCATCGGAGCGTTCGCCGCGGGCCGGCGTGCCCACGATGCTCGACCCCGAAGTGTGGATGAACGGCTTGCCGCTTCCGGCCAGCGCATCCAGCAGGGCGACGACCGCGCCCTTGTGGTCTGCGCTGGCGGCATTGACGACGACGTCGGCTTCTCGCGCAGCCCTCGAGAGAATGTCCGCATCATCCAGCGTTCCCAACACCGGCTCGATGCCCCGGGCGCGAACCGCGTCGGCCTTGTCCTGCGAGCGAACGAGGCCGTTCACCTGATGTCCGGCCGCGACCAGATGAGCCGCGACCGATCCGCCGATATAGCCCGACGCGCCCGTGCAAAAGATTTTCATCTCAGCCGAGATGCTTCTTGAAGAATTCCGTCGCCCGGCCCCAGGCCAGTTCGGCGGCCTCGCGGTCGTGCACCGACTGGCGCTGCTCGTTGACGAAGGCGTGCTCGGCGTCATAGCGGAACAGCTCGAGCGACTTGCCGGCGGCCTTCATCGCTTTCTCGAAGCCATCGACCAGCGCCGGCGTGCACCAGTCGTCCTTGTTGGCAAAATGCGCCTGCAGCGGAATTTTCACGTCGGCGGGCTTGGCCGCCGCCTCCGGCGGGATGCCATAGAACACCACGCCGGCGGCGAGTTCGGGAATTTTGGTGGCGCCGATGATGGTCACCGCACCGCCGAGGCAGAAGCCGGTCAGGCCGACCTTGGCGCCGTTCTTGGCCAGATATTGCGCGGCGCCGCGCACGGTCTGGGTGGTCGCATCCATGAAATCCAGCGAGTTCATCTGCGCGTTGGCGGCGTCGGTGTCGTGATACGGCACCACCGTGCCCTTGTAGAGATCGGGCGCCAGCGCATCGAAGCCCGCCACCGCGAAGCGGTCGCACAGCCCCTTGATCTGATCGGAAAGCCCCCACCACTCCTGGATCAACACCACGCCCGGCGCATTGCCGCGCGCGGCGTTGGCGAGATAGCCGCCGGCATCCTTGCCGTCCGGACGTTTGAACGTGATGCTGGTACCCATGGGTTCCTCCGGGGGTCTTCCTGGTTGGCGGATTGACGGCCATTTTGGCCGCTGTGGCGGTGGGATGCAATCGCAGTCCGTCATTCCGGGATGGTCCGAAGGACCAGACCTCAGGTGCGCAATTGCACACCGGGGAATCTCGAGATTCCGGGTTCGATGCTGCGCATCGCCCCGGAATGACAATGCCAACAAAAAAGCCCCCGCAGGGGCTTTTCCGAATTCATCCGATCCAGTGCAACGTCTAGTGCGCGTCGGCCCAGATCTTCTTCTTGGTGAAGTAGAGCAGGCCCGTGAGCAGGATCAGGAATACGAACACCTGAAGGCCCAACCGCTTGCGCGCTTCCATGTGCGGCTCCGCGGTCCACATCAGGAACGTGGTGACGTCCTTGGCGTATTGCGCCACCGTTGCCGGCGAGCCGTCGTCGTAGGTGACCTGGCCGTCGGAGAGCGGGTTCGGCATCTTGATGGCGTGGCCGGGGAAATACTTGTTGTAGGAGGAGCCCTCCGGCAGCGTGAACCCGGCCGGCGGCTTCTCCTCATAGCCCTGCAGTAGCCCGCTGACGTAGTTCGGACCCTGCTCCTGGAACTGGGTGAAGAGGTCGACGACGAACATCGGGAAGCCGCGCGGGTAGGAACGCGCCTTGGTGATCAGCGACAGGTCCGGCGGCAACGCGCCGCCATTGGCCGCTCGCGCCGCGTTGTCGTTCGGGAACGGCGACGGGAAGTAGTCGGCGGGCCGGCCGGGCCGCTCGAACATGTCGCCCGCATCGTTCGGGCCGTCCTTGACCTTGTACTCGGAAGCGAACGCCGCCGCCTGCGCGACCGAAAAGCCGGGACCGCCGGGGTCGGCGAGATTGCGGAACGCGATATAGGACAGGCCGTGGCAGGACGCGCAGACCTCCTTGTAGACCTTGAGGCCGCGCTGCATCGCGCCGCGGTCGAACTTGCCGAACGGACCTGCGAACGACCATTTCTGCGACGGCGGCGCCGCCTGCCCCTCTGCCGCCCGGGCGCTCGGCGCGCTTGCCGCGAACAGGGCGCCCGCGACCGCAAGCGCGATCACGCTGGACACCACCCGCGCCGATTTGCCGGCTTTGGCCAGCACGTCGTCGGCGATCGAATTAGGCACCGGCCTCGGCTTTTCGATCCGGCTGAGCAGCGGCAGCACGATCAGGAAATAGGCGAAGTAGCAGAAGGTCAGGACGCGGCCGGCGATCACGTAGATGCCTTCGGCGGGCTTGGCACCCAGCCATCCGAGCAGCACGCAGACCACGACGAAGATCCAGAAGAACTGCTTCGCCAGCGGGCGATACTTCGACGATTTGGTCCGGGCGGTGTCGAGCCAGGGCAGGAAAGCCAGAATCAGGATCGCACCGAACATCGCCACCACGCCGGCCAGCTTGTCCGGGATCGAGCGCAGGATCGCGTAGAACGGCAAATAGTACCATTCCGGCACGATGTGCGCCGGCGTCACGCCGGGATTGGCGGGGATGTAGTTGTCGGCCTCGCCGAGATAGTTCGGCATGTAGAAGATGAACCAGGCGAAGAACAGCATGAAGCAGGAGACCCCGAACGCGTCCTTCATGGTCGCGTAGGGCGTGAACGGCACGGTGTCCTTTTCCGTCTTCGGCTCGACACCCGCCGGGTTGTTCTGACCGGCGACGTGCAGCGCCCAGACGTGCAGCACGACCACGCCGGCGATCACGAACGGCAGCAGATAATGCAGCGAGAAGAACCGGTTCAACGTCGGGTTGCCGACCGAATAGCCGCCCCACAGCAGGGTGACGATGCTGTCGCCGACATAGGGAATGGCGGAGAACAGGTTGGTGATGACGGTGGCGCCCCAGAAGCTCATCTGGCCCCACGGCAGCACGTAGCCCATGAAACCGGTAGCCATCATCAGGAGGTAGATGATGACGCCGAGAATCCACAGGATCTCGCGCGGCTCCTTGTATGACCCGTAATACAGGCCGCGGAACATGTGGACGTACACCGCGACGAAGAACATCGACGCGCCGCTGGCGTGCATGTTGCGCAGCAGCCAGCCGTAATTCACGTCGCGCACGATGCTCTCGACCGACTTGAAGGCCATGTCGACATGCGGCGTGTAATGCATCGCCAGGATCACGCCGGTGATGATCTGCACCCCGAGCATCATCGAGAGGATGGCGCCGAAGGTCCACCAGTAATTCAGGTTGCGCGGCGTCGGATAGGCCACGAACGAGGAATGCATAAGTCCCAAGATCGGGAGGCGCCGTTCAATCCACTTCAGTGCGGGATTGGTCGGCTGGTAGTCGGATGGTCCGCTCATGATGCGATCCTAGGGAAGTAAGACGACGCGACGGGCTCAGGTCTCGAAAAGCAGGTTCCGAGGCTCAGCCGATCTGGATTTTGGTGTCGGAAACGAATTGATAGGGCGGCACCGGCAGGTTGGTCGGCGCCGGGCCCGAGCGGATGCGGCCCGAGGTATCGTATTGGGAGCCATGGCAGGGGCAGAAGAAGCCGTCGTAGGTGCCCTCATGGGCGATCGGGATGCAGCCGAGATGGGTGCAGATGCCGATCACGACCAGCCACTGGTCCTTGCCCGG
>CALROE020000268.1:0-5603 GCA_943369715.1 Bradyrhizobium ivorense | reverse complement strand
GCCCCGTCAGTCCCGTTGGCAGATGAGGCTCGATACGTGCCCATTGCCCGTCAGTCAGCCAGAACAACCCCGTGCGCATTCCCAAGCCCCCGAATCAAAAACTCGCAGGCAAGGGAATCACTTCGCGTTAATTAGGTACAGACCCTAGTTCCCCACAAGGTCCGCGATGATTGCAGTCGATATCCGGACCGTGCGTATTTCTCCCGCCCAATCGTAAACGTCCTGAAACAGGTGATGGTGAATCGCCTTGAAGTGCGTGAAGTCGAGATTGCCGTCCGGGGCTTCTTCGTCGGACCTTGTATCGCTGATTTCCGCTTCAAAATCCGCGAGTTCACGTGCGTCTCGAAGATCGAGCTTGTTCTTCAGGACAGTCGTGCCGGGATAGCAGTAATCGTCGGCGACGACGTCATACATCGGGAGCTACGCCTTACGATAGGCCTTGATGATCGCCTTCCGACGTTCCTCGGGGGTGACCGCCTTGCTCTTCGAGATCGCGGCGCCGCCCTTCATTTCAGGGGAATAATGAATTCCCTCTACGGCACTTATCTTTCTGAAGCGCGCGCTGCCGATCACAAAGCCCGAAGCTTTGCCCTTTTTTGAAGCTGGTTTCTTGGGAGCCATGCTCAAGAATAGCATAGATGGGACTGACTCGCACGGGGGACCGACACCGCCTGCCAAACGCGAGTAGCTTATTGATCGAGAATAGCTAGGCAGGCTGGTGCGGGCGGCCGGAATCGAACCGGCACAGGCCTTGCGGCCCTACGGATTTTCATACCACTTCGGCTTTCACCGCCGCCGCGAGGGCGTTCGTGGTCTGGACTATCCCTTCACCATGGCGCGTGAGCGCGGTAGGTGCTGCCCGTCTAGTCTCTACACCTTCTTCCCAAAAAGGAAGCTTGGCTCGGGATTGCCATTTGAAAGGTTTCCCCGAATTTGAGCAGTTCTGCATCCGCGGTTTCCCGCGAAGCACTCAATTGTTCAAGTCCGTTGCGTCTACCAGTTTCGCCACGCCCGCTTTGGTCACGAGATCAGATACTTAGCGCGTTTCCTGGGGCCTTGGAAATGGGGTAGGCTGCAGGGCGGCGCCAGGCCCTGCTTAGGCCAGCGCGCGGGCCAAAGCAAAGCCGAAGGCAAAGTCAAAGGCAAAGCCTCAATCCCGACATCCCCGCCTGCTTTAGGCATTCTCAAGATTGTCCGTTTACGAAAAGCCGCATGACCGCTCGATCGCGCCACCATCCCTCCCTGTCGTTCGCCGCCGCCGCGGCGGTGCTGCTCGTGGCAGCCACAGGGCTCGGCGGCTGCGCCAGCATGAGCGACGGCATGAGCACGGCGTTTGCCGATCCCGCCCAGTTCGATCTCTACGACTGCAAGCAGCTCGAGACATCGCGCAAGGCGCAGGCGGCCCGCACGGCGGAATTGCAGGGGCTGATGGCGAAGGCCGAGACCGGGGCCGGCGGTGCCGTGGTGGCTGAACTGGCCTACCGCAACGAGTACATCGCGGTGCGGGGCCAGGCCAAGTTCGCCGAGGAAGCCTGGCAGCGCAACCGGTGCGCCACCGCCGTGCCGCCCGCTGCCGCGCCGGTGCCTCCGGTGATCGCGCCGGCGCCGAAGCGCTGAGGCGCGCGGGCGAAGCGCTGAGCGGTTGATTTGCCGGCCGGGTCGATTCAGCGGGTATCCAGCGGCATCGGACACAAATTTTTTTGACGCGCAAGCCGGCGCGACAACGGCGATTTGTTGAGCCGATTCAACAAATCCCGCCCGACGGGCAAATCACTTCTGTTTATCGGAAGTGGTGTCAAGCCCCTCGCGAAAAAATATTTCTGTTTTACAGAAATGATAATCGAGCTATATTTTCGCCATCCCGTCCCATCCAGAGGGCGTTGCGCAAGGTCACCAATGTGGGACGGGGATGCAGTGGACGCGGATGGCGCTCCTGACCAGAGCGCCTGAAGCGGATGGCGAAATCGTGTGGTTCCGACACCCCAAAGGCTGGTGTCAAGTTCGCAGCTCAAGGCAGCGCGGATGACGGTGGCAAAAGTGCAGGGCTCACCGGGGAGATCACGTATAAGCCGTAAACCACTGCGCGGGGAATGCCGGGTGATTCCGGTGTGACCTGACTGACGCGTGTGCCTTCTACCACTACCTTCGCACACGCAGCGGCGGGCGCATCGGGCGCCCGGCATTCCCCGCGCCCTCTGATTGGAGAGGGCGGAAAGTTGTTAGTAAGCCTCGGGCGAAACGCGCCGCGAGAATGCAAACTTATGTCTGCGAACACACCCACAACTGTCATCACCCGCCACCGGGTCGGCGCTTTCGCGCCGCCCGATGACAGGCTCCGGCGGGTGATCCAGTATTCCAGAGGCGGTAGTGATAGAATCGAGAAGCCGCGGCGTACTGGATCCCCGCCCCCGTGCGCAATTGCGCACTAGGCGGGGATGACGACCGGTGGTGGAGCGGCAAACGTGGATCGCCGTGCGCCACACCCCACCCCTCACACCCGCCAATCGTAGATCCAATCCTGCCGCGCCAGCAGGCGCTGTGGTCCCATCGCGCGGATGAACCAGTCGCGGGCCAGCGCCGCCGGGCCGCCGAGGTGATAGATCGTGCCGTTGCGCCGCGCCGTACGCTGCACGCGGCTGACGCGGGCGCGGCGCAGCTGGCCGTAGCGCTTCAGCGCGGCCGCGATGCCGGCGGCGTTGTCGCCTTCGCCTTCGCCCAGCACCCTGGCCAGCACCGCGGCATCCTCGATCGCCATGCCGGCGCCTTGCGCGGCAAACGGCAGCATGGCGTGGACGGCGTCGCCCAGCAGCGCCACCGCGCCCTCGCTCCACTGGCCGCCCTCGGGCACGGTGAACAGCGCCCATTTGCGCCAGTCGTCGACGGCGTTGAGCATCATTCGCGCCGGCGCCGGCCAGCGGTACGAGGCAAAGGCGTTCTTGATCTCGGCGGCCTCGCCGGGCGCGCTCCAGCCCGGCCGGTTCCAGGTGCCCGGCACCACCGCGACGACGTTGATCAGGCGCGCGCCCGAGATCGGGTAGGCGACGAGATGGGCGTTCGGCCCCATCCAGAGCTGGACCCGGCGCGAGGTGTATTCGCGCGGCAGCTGGGTGGCGTCGAGCGTGCCGCGCCAGGCGATCAGGCCGGAGAATTGCGGCTGCACCTCCGGAAACAGATGCTGCCGGACCGTGGACCAGATGCCGTCGGCGCCGATCAGCGCGGTCGCCAGCTCCTGGTGGCGGGTCATGCCGCTGCGCTGGACCACCGTCAGTCCCTTGGCGTGCGCGGTGACGTCCTCGAACTGGCAGCCGAGCCTGAGCTCAATATCGGGGTTGTCGTGGACCGCCGCCGCCAGCGCTCCCTGCAGGTCGGCGCGATGCACCACCCAATAGGGTGCGCCGGCGCGAAAGGAGGCGGCCTCGCCGAGCGGCAGCCGCGCAATTTCGCCGCCGTGGCGGGCGCTCATGATGCTGACGGCCTCGGGGATCACCGCGCGCCCGGCGAGACGCGGCTGCAGGCCGAGCTCGATCAGCACCCGGCTGGCATTGGGCGAAAGTTGAAGACCGGCGCCGGCCTCCTCGAGCCGTTCGGCCTTCTCCAGCACCACGACGCGAAAGCCCCGCGCGGCGAGCGAAAGCGCCGCCGTCAGTCCCCCGATCCCGGCACCAGCGACGACGATGGTGCGTGAGATGGCCACAGGTCGATCAGGCGACCTTGTCTTTCAGCACGCATTCGGGGGGGCGGGCCTCGCCGGCCCCAAGGTCGGCGGCAAAGCGGTACAGCGTCGAGCAATAGGGGCAGATGATCTCGTTGTCGTTGCCGAGGTCGAGGAACACATGGGGGTGGTCGAACGGCGGATTGGCGCCCACGCACATGAACTCCTGCGAACCGATCTCAATGACCGAAACGCCGGCATCATTGTGGAAGTGTGGGACGACGTGGTCGGACATTGTATTTCACCCTGGGTGGCAACGGCGGCGGACGCGATCGGACGCGGCAGGCTGGACGTGCCGCGCGCTACTGATACTGGCGGAAAGTGCTGATTCCTAGAGCCCCGAGAGCTCATTTGCTCATGCAAATTCGACACAATCTTGTCCTCCCAGAGAAGCCCTTCTTTCGTCGGGGCTGTTGTGTCCGAAAAACGGCACACCATCTTGAGGGAAGCGAAACACTGGGTTTTTCGGGATGAAGCGGTCGCGGGTAGTTCCGGCGGTGGTTGCCATGGCGGTGTTCGCCGTGGCGTTCGCGCTGCTGTGGCCGCACGCCCGCGATTCGGCCGCCGTGCTGGCGGCGCAGGACGATCCGGTCGAGCTTTCCGACCTCCAGCTCAGTTCTGCATTGCGGAATAACGCAGCGGTCATCGGGGACAATATCGAGGCGGCGCTCGCCGCCAACGATACCGACCTCGCCGACAGTTTTGTCAGCCTGGCCCGGGAAAAGAACATTCCGCTCGGCGACGAACTCCTGAAGCGCGTCAGCGACAAGGTCGCGGAACAAAGCACGTCGTCGCATTATGCCAGGCGCTTCCTCACCGGGCTCGTGGTCGGCGAGGCCGACGACGTCGCCAGCCTGTCGGGCACGGTGGCCGGCGATCTCTTCGTCTACGGCGACATCAGGGACGTGGTCCGCGAAGGCAAGCATCTGGCCATGGGCGAGGACACCGACCAGCTGGTGCTGGGGCTTGCCGCCGCGGGCCTCGTGGTGACGGCGGCGACCTATGTCTCGGTCGGCGGCGTGGCGCCGCTGCGCGCCGGGCTCACGCTGGTCAAGGATGCCCGCAAGGTCGGGCGGCTGGGCGAGGGGCTGACGCTGTGGGCCGGCCGTTCGGCGCGCGAGATGGTCGACACGCCCGTTCTGCAGCACGCGATCGCCTCCGGCTCGGTGCTGCGGCCGGGCCAGACCATGACCGCGATCAAGGCCGCGTTCCGCGCCGAGAAGGCCGGCGCGCTGGTTCGCCTCGCCAAGGATGTCGGCCGGGTCGGCGAGAAAGCGGGGATCCGCGCCGCCAAGGACACGCTGAAAATCGCCGAAGGCCCGAAGGATGTGGCGCGCGCGGCCCGGCTGGCGGAGGCCAAGGGCGGCCAGACCCGCGCGATCCTGAAGGTGCTCGGCCGCGGCGCGCTCTTGCTGGTCGCCGGCGCCTTCAATCTGACGATGTGGGTGTTCGGCGCGCTGCTCGCGCTGGTCGGCTTCCTGTCCTCGATCAAGGCCACCACCGAACGCCTGACCATGGCCTGGCTGCGCCGCAAGAAGGCGCGCCGGCTGCGAAAGCAGACGGCGGCCGCGGCCCTTGTGCCCGACGCGTCGCTGGCGGGTGCCTTCGCGCGCGGCTAGAATTGCCGCCAATCCCGGTTCACCGATCCGATTTCCCCAAAATATTATGGAACTGACGATGCCGAGCTTTCACAACGGCGATGTTGAAATTGCCTATCTCGACGAAGGCGAGGGCGATCCGATCCTGCTGGTGCACGGCTTCGCCTCGACCAGGAATGTGAACTGGGTCTATCCGACCTGGGTGTCGGAGCTGAGGAAAAGCGGCCGCCGCGTCATCGCGCTCGACAATCGCGGCCATGGCGATTCCGGCAAGCTCTACGACGCCGCGGCCT
>CALROE020000267.1:0-5608 GCA_943369715.1 Bradyrhizobium ivorense | reverse complement strand
CGGCAAGCTAGCTTGCCGCGCCGCCTTGACGCTAAGAGCCAAATGGGAAGGCTAACCGGGCGGAGCGCGCTATGAGCGTTGGAAAAGTCTACCTGGTCGGGGCAGGCCCGGGCGATCCGGAACTGCTGACCTTGAAGGCGGCCCGGGTGATACGGGAGGCGGACGTCGTCGTCTACGATCGCCTCGTGCCCGACAGCATCCTTGCCACGATCGGAGATGGCGCGGCCCGAATCAATGTAGGCAAGCAGGCCAGCTTCCATCCGGTGCCGCAGGAAGAGATCAACGACATGCTGGTGCGGCTCGGCCGGGCCGGCCGGACCGTGGTGCGGCTGAAGGGCGGCGATCCCTTCATTTTCGGCCGTGGTTCCGAGGAAGCGGCCGAGCTGGAACGCGCCGGTATTCCCTATGAGGTCATACCCGGCATCACGGCGGCGCAAGGCTGTGCCGCGTCGCTGCGAATTCCGCTGACCCATCGCGGGCTCGCGACGGGCGTCCGCTACGTCACCGGCCATCGCAAGGCGAACGAGCCGCTGGATCTGGACTGGGCGAACCTCGCAGACCCCGAGACCACGCTCGTCGTCTACATGGGGCTCGCCAATATCGAGGAGATCGCCGGCAACCTCATCGCCAACGGTCTGTCGCCGGACACCCCGGTCCTTGCGGTGTGTCAAGGCACGACCCCTCAGGAGCAGCGATTATGCACCTGGCTCGCCGCGCTTCCCGCGGCAGCCGAGAAGGCAGGCTTTGCAGGTCCGGTCCTGTTCATCATCGGCCGGGTCGCAGCGATCGCCATGGAGCGCAATGAGCATCAGGATGCAATGGACTCCGGCGCGATCTCGGTTGTGGCCTAATGCGGTGTTGGCGCTGATAGCGACGATGGCGCCGGCGTCACCCGGAGAGGCCGGGCCCGATCCGGTCAAACTGGCAAATCTGGTGCGGCAGGACTGCGGCTCCTGTCACGGGCTGACCCTGCAGGGCGGGCTCGGAAAGCCCCTCACCGTCGAGCACCTCGGTCCCTGGGATCGCGACCAGCTCGTCCACATCATTCTCGACGGCATACCGGGTACGCCGATGCCGCCGTGGCGTCCGCTGCTGTCCGAACCAGATGCGCGGTGGATCGCCGACCGGCTCAAGGAGGGCAATCTGCCATGATCTTCGCGGCGCGATGGCTTGCTGCGCTGTTGTTGTTGGCGATCCCGGCGACCGGGCTTGCCGAGGGGCTGCGCGGTACCGGAAACCTCGGCCTTGTCATCGAGCGCGCGACAGGGTCGGTGCTGATCGTCGATACCGGTGCCCGGCAAACGATTGGCCGTGTCGAAGGCGTCGGCGATCTGTCGCATGCCTCGGTCGTGTTCTCGCCGGACCAGCGCTACGGCTATCTGTTCGGTCGCGACGGCGGGCTGACCAGGATCGACTTGCTCACGGCGTCGATTGCCGGGCGCATCATCCAGGCCGGGAACTCGATCGGTGGCGCCATTTCCGATGACGGTGAGCTGATTGCCGTCTCCAATTACGAGCCGGGCGGGGTCCGCGTGTTCGACGCCAAAACGCTGGCGCTGGTCGCGGACATTCCGGCCATTGGCGCCGACGGCAAGGCCTCGAAGACGGTGGGCCTCGTCGATCTGCCGGGCCGCCGCTTTGCCTTTGCGCTCTACAATGCCGGCGAGATCTGGATCGCCGATCTGTCCAAGGTCGAGACCCCGGCGATCACCCGGCTGACCGGCGTCGGCAAGCTGCCCTATGACGGCAACGTCACACCGGACGGCCGGCATTATCTGGCCGGCCTGTTCGGCGAGGACGGCGTCGTGCATGTCGACATGTGGCAGTCACCGCCGAAGGCCGAGCGCATCCTTGATCGTTACGGACATGGCGAGGAGCCGCTGCCGGTCTACAAGATGCCCCACCTCGAGGGCTGGGCGGCGATCGGTGACCGGCTGTTGCTCCCGGCGGTCGGCCGCCACGAACTGATCGCGGTGGATACGCGAAGCTTCGCCGAGGCGGGCCGCGTCGCCACGCATGGCCAGCCGGTGTTCGCGGTGGCGCGCCCGGACGGCCGCCATGTCTGGGTCAATTTCGCCCATCCGCTCAACGACACCATCGACATCGTCGATACCCTGACGCTGAAGGTGATCCACCGCTTCGCACCGGGACCGGCCGTGCTGCACATGGAGTTTACCCCGCGCGGCAACGAGGTCTGGGTGTCGGTGCGCGACGCCAATCGCGTCGACATCTACGACGCCGCGACCTTCGCGAAGAAGGGGCAGATCTCCGCGCAGAAACCGTCAGGCATCTTCTTCACCGCACGTGCAACGAGGATTGGACAATGAGCCCGGATCCCGCCGAACTGACGCTGGTCGACCGTTGGCAGCACAATTTCCCGCTGGTCGAAAAACCCTTCGAGGCTATCGGCCGCGCCGCCGCGCTCAATGAACGTGAGACGATCGGGGTTTTTCGCCGCTTGCACGAGATCGGGGTAATCTCGCGCATCGGCGCGGTAGTGCGGCCGAACACCGTCGGTGCCAGCACGCTGGCGGCGTTGCAGGTTCCGCCCGAACGGCTCGAAGAGGTGGCGGCGATCGTCAGCCGCGAGCCGCTGGTCACTCATAATTACGAGCGCACCCATGCGCTCAATCTGTGGTTCGTCATCGCCGGCGCCGGTGCCGACGCGATAGCCGCGACGATCGAGAGCATCCGGCGGCAGACCGGGCTTGCGGTAATCGATCTGCCGATGCTCAGGGCTTACCATCTCGGTCTCGGCTTTCCGCTTGGCAGCGGGTGGGCCGAAACGCGGTCGGCGGTCGGCGCGCGCGGCGATTATCGTCCCGATCCGCGCGATCGCAGCATCTTGGCGGCGATCGAGGACGGCTTGCCGCTGGTCGAGCAGCCCTACCGGGCGGTCGCCGAGCAGCTCGATCTCGATCAGGCCGATATCATCGACCGGCTCGATCATCTCACCGCCGTCGGCGTCGTGACGCGGTTCGGCTGCGTCGTGCGGCATGACAAGCTCGGCTACAACTCGAACGCCATGGCGGTGTGGGACGTGCCTGATGACATGGTCGATGCCGTCGCCGCCAGTTTCACGCGTAATCCGCACGTCACTCTGTGCTACCGCCGGCCTCGGCATCTGCCGCTGTGGCCCTACAACATCTTTTGCATGGTCCACGCCAAGGCGCGGCAACAGGCTTACGCGGTCATCGACGAACTCAACCTGCTGGCCGATACCGGCCTGAACAGGCAGGCGGTGTTGTTCTCGACGCGCTGCTTCAAGCAGCGCGGCGCGGTATTCTCCAATGCCAGGCAGGCGCTGAACTGATGCCGGTCATCGATCCCACGGCGAAGGCGATCATCAACGGCCTGCAGGGCGGGTTTCCGCTGACGCCGCGGCCGTTTCACGACGCCGGCGCGGAACTCGGATTGAGCGAGGGCGAACTGATCAATGGTGTGCGCGACCTCATTGGGGCGGGGCAGCTGAGTCGCTTCGGCCCGTTGTGGAATGCGGAAATGCTCGGCGGCGATGTTTGCCTCGCGGCCATTGCGGTGCCGCCGGAGCGATTCGACGAAGTCGCGGACCGGGTCAATGCCCATCCCGAGATTGCCCATAACTACGAGCGCACCCACGCGCTGAACATGTGGTTCGTCGTATCCGCGGAAGACCCTCGCCGAATCGCAGAAGTGATAGCGGAAATCGAAGCGGAAACCGGCCTTGCGGTTCATGCGATGCCGAAGGTGCAAGAGTTTTTCGTCGGCTTTCGCGTGGAGGTGTAGAGATGCTTGACGCCGTCGACCGCAGGATTGTGGCAGCCACCCAGGCCGGCCTTCCCCTGGTGCGCGAGCCCTATCGGATGGTTGCCGAGAAACTCGGCCTCGACGAGGCCGAAGTCATCGCCCGCCTGAAGCGATTGCTCGGCGAGGGCGCGATCCGGCGTATCGGTGCGATCCCCAATCACTATGCGCTGGGGTTCACCGCCAACGGCATGTCGGTGTGGGACGTCGCTGACGAGGCGGTTGCCGAGATCGGCGCCAGAATCGGCGCGCTCGACGAGGTAACGCATTGCTATGAGCGGCCGCGCCATCTGCCACTATGGCCCTACAACCTGTTCGCCATGGTGCATGGCCATACGCGGGAAGAAGTCAGGGCCAAGGTCGACCGCATTGCGGGATTGATCGGTCCCGCCGCGCGCACACACGACATCCTGTTCTCCACCCGAATTTTGAAGAAGACCGGGTTGCGCATCGCTGCGTGAACTCCGAAGGAGCGCCGCAAATGTTTCGCCTCAGCCATTATCTGCACGAATTGCGGACGCCGACGCCACTCGGTCCGGCGCGCCAGCCGCCGGGGCCGGTGGTGATCTGGAATTTGATCCGGCGCTGCAACCTGACCTGCAAGCATTGCTACTCGATCTCGGGCGACGTCGATTTTCCAGGCGAACTGTCGACGCCCGAAGTATTTCGCGTGATGGATGACCTCAAGGCGTTTCGCGTTCCGGTGCTGATCCTGTCAGGCGGCGAACCCCTGATGCGGCGCGACATTTTCGAGATCTCCGAACGCGCCAAGGCCATGAAGTTCTATGTCGGCCTCTCCAGCAACGGCACCCTGGTCGATGCTCCGCTCGCCGACCGCATCCGTGATATCGGCTACGACTATGTCGGGATCTCGCTCGATGGCATCGGCGATACCCATGACCGCTTCCGCCGCAAGGTGGGCGCCTATGACGAGGCGCTGGGCGGGCTGCGGCTGTTGCGCGATCGCGGCATCAAGGTCGGCGTCCGCTTCACCATGACCGAAGACAATGCCGCGCAACTGCCTGACATGCTCGATCTGGTGGAGCGCGAGGGCTTTCATAAATTCTATCTGTCGCATCTGGTCTATGCCGGCCGTGGCAACAAGAATCGCGGCGATGATGCGATGTGGCAGACCACGCGGAATACCATGGACATGGTGATCGATCGCGCCTGGCGCTGGGCGCAAAGCGGCAGCGAGATGGAAATCGTCACCGGCAACAACGACGCCGATGCGGTCTATCTGCTGCACTGGGCCGAGCGCACCATGCCGCAGGCGGTGGCGGGCTTGCGCGCGCGGCTGGTGCAGTGGGGCGGCAACTCGTCCGGCGTCAACGTCGCCAATATCGACAACCTCGGAAATGTGCATCCGGACACGATGTGGTGGCACTACACCATCGGCAACGTCAAGGCGCGGCCGTTCTCGGCAATCTGGACCGACCTGTCCGATCCGATCATGGCGGGGCTGAAGCAAAGGCCGCGCGTCGTCGGCGGACGCTGCGGCCAGTGCGCCTATTTCGACATCTGCAACGGCAATACAAGGGTGCGGGCGATGCGCATCACCGGCGATCCCTGGGCCGAAGATCCCGGTTGCTATCTCGACGATGCCGAGATCGGTCTCACCCGGCCGGCGCAACGCGTCACGGTCAGCGCCTACCGCGGAGCACGCCATGAAGCGCCGCTTTCTCTCTGAGGTCACTGGCGCGCTGTTGGCCATCATCGGATGGGCCGCACCGGTTCTGGCGGACCCCGACGCGGCCAGGCTGTACACCGACAACTGCGCTTCGTGTCATGGCGCGGACCGGCTCGGCGGGCAGGGGCCTGCGCT
>CALROE020000266.1:0-5624 GCA_943369715.1 Bradyrhizobium ivorense | reverse complement strand
GACCAGGATGCGTTTTTTCGCCAGCAGGCCTTTTTCGAACATCGTTTGATTCCTCCGCCCTGTATTGTAGCCCGGCCGCAAATCCGGCATGAAGCATTCAGCCCTCTTTGTGCGTCCGAAACTCAGGTGTGTCCATGAAAGCCATTCTCTGCTCGCAATATTGCGGCCCCGACGATCTCGTGCTGACCGATGTGCCCGATCCCGTCGCCGGCCCCGGCGAGGCCGTGATCGCGATCAAGTCCGCGGCGCTGAATTTCTTCGACCTGCTGATGATCCAGGGCAAATACCAGATCAAGCCGCCGTTCCCGTTTTCACCGGCGGCCGAAGTCGCGGGCGTGATCGAAAGCGTCGGCGCCGGCGTCACCGACCTCAAGGTCGGCGACCGCGTGGCGGCGTCCTGCGGCCATAATGGCGCGCGTGAAAAGATCGCGCTGCCGGCCAATTCGATCGTCAAGATCCCCGACAATCTCGATTTCGATCGCGCCGCCGGGATCTTCATCATTTACGGCACCGCGCTGCATGCGCTGGAAGATCGCGCCAGCCTGAAGCCGGGCGAGACCATGGCGGTGCTTGGCGCCGCCGGGGGCACCGGCCTTGCCGCCTGCGAACTCGGCAAGCTGATGGGCCTCAAGGTGATCGCCTGCGCGTCATCGGAAGAAAAACTTGAATTCGCCAAGGCGCACGGCGCCGAGCTCGGACTGAACTACGCCACCGAAGACCTGAAGGAAGGCCTGCGGCGGCTGACCGGTGGCAAGGGCGTCGACATCATTTTCGATCCGGTCGGCGGCACTTACGCCGAGGCCTCGCTGCGTTCGATCGCATGGGAAGGCCGCTTTCTGGTGATCGGATTCGCCGCCGGCGACATCCCGAAGATGCCGCTCAATCTCGCGCTGCTGAAAGGCTGCGACATCCGCGGCGTGTTCTGGGGCGCATGGGCCAAGCTCAACCCGGAAAAGAACCGCGCCAATCTGGAGAAGCTGGTGAAATGGACCGCGGAAGGCAAGATCTCGTCGCATGTCGACCGCACCTTCCCGCTGGCGCAGACCGCCGACGCGCTAAAGGTGCTGGCCGGTCGCAAGGCGATGGGCAAGGTGATCCTGCATCCGTGATGTACAGGCGCGTCGCGCGTGCGAGCCGGCGCACAATATGGATAGCTTGTCATCGCCCGGCCCCGACCGGGCGACCCGGTATTCCAGAGACACCTGCGATTGAAACCGAGAGGCCGCGGCGTACTGGGTCCCCGCTCCCGTGCGCAATTGCGCACTAGGCGAGGACGATAATTGTGTGTGACGCGAAACCAAACGCGCGTTTCGCCTGCACCAACTCGCCCTGATAACGTCGGGTCTTGCCGCAATGAAATCAAGATATCTCCTGATTCGCGCCGGCGATGGTCGCTTTTTGGACTGATTCAAACGGCGATTTAGGGCTCTCAGTAGCGGGCGCCCGGTCGACAACAATAAGAAGCTGATGCCGGGACGTCCCGATGTTGCGTGTGTAGCGCGGGAGGCATCACCATGGCGCAGAATACCAGGCTCTCAGCTTGCGACGAACAAACCGTCAGATCGCCCGGCGAAGCTGCGGGCGGCGACGAATTCTTCGAGTATGGCCCGACGCCATCGATGGCGAAGCGAGACTATTTCCTTCCCGAGGACATTCCACTTTTTCTTTGCAACGACGTCGCCGAACCCAGACAGCGGAGCTTTGGCAACGGCGGCGAAAGCTATTTTGATAAAGCGGTTGTCCGGTCGCAGTATATCAAGGCGAGCCTTTTGGTGGCAGCCGGAGTAGCCATCGCGATCGCGATCCTGTCGGTGGAAAATCCCGTCGCCTTGTTTGCAAACGCCAAGGCGGCGCTGATCGGCACTCAGGCCAGCGCTTCGCCGAAAACAGCTTTGGAGCCAGCGCTTGCAGCACCGGCGGCCTCCGCTCAGCCGGCGCCGGCCGCGCCATCACCGGTCAACCTCGCCGGCTTGCCGCAGCCCGGACAGGCCGCGCCGACGCGCGACGAAATCGCTCTCGCGCTGCGAGCCGCTCACCAGCGCCAGATGGAAATCCGTCCGCCCGCGGTCGAGGCTCCGCCGGTACGACGGCTCGATGCCGATGAACTCGCAACGCTGCTGAAGCGGGCCAACGGCCTGATCGCGATCGGCGATATCGCTTCTGCCCGATTGCTGCTCGAGCGCGTCGCGGACGCGCAGGAGGCCAGTGCCGCGCTGCTGCTGGCCCAGACGTACGACCCGGCCGTGCTGGGAACGCCGGATGCGCGAAGCATCACTCCCGATCCGGCGAAAGCGCGCGACTGGTACCGCAAGGCAGCCCGGTTCGGGTCGCAGGACGCGCAGCTGCGCCTCAGTCAACTCCAGAACTAAACTCACGATAGCAGGGGACACCATGAAACGCTTGGTTGGGATGGCGATCATCGCCATGACGATGGCTTATGGCTTCGCGGCGCGGGCCGAAGATACCGAATTCGACCCGGCAAAGGTCAGCGAAAGCCTGAAGGCGATTTTCCAGTTCGGATCGGTGGAGACAAAGCGGGCCTTGAACGCCAACACGGTAACGGTGATGTCCGGCACCATCGGCGGCACCTATGTTCAATTCGGCGCCGACCTGGCGTCGGTGCTGGATGACGGCAACAGGCTGCGCGTGCTTTCGATCGTCGGCCGCGGCTCGGTGCAGAGCGTCGCCGATATTCTGTTTCTGCAGGGCGTCGACCTCGGCATCGTGCGATCCGACACGCTCGACTATCTCGAGAAGAAGGGTTTCGCGAAAGACATCAAGAAGCAGTTCACCTATGTGACCAAGTTGTACAATGAGGAGATGTACGTCATCGCCTCGAAATCGATCCGCAGTATGAAGGATCTCGAGGGCAAGACCGTCAGCGTTGACCTTCCGAACGGCGGCACCTTCATCACGGCGACGAACGTGTTCGAGCGGCTCGGAATCAAGCCGAAATTCGCCTATATCGAGCAACGCATCTCGATGGAGAAGTTGAAGGCCGGCGAGATCGACGCCGTGATCTGTGCCGGCGGCAAGCCGTACAAGTCCGTCAGCCAGTTCAAGGACGACCGGTTTCACCTCGTGCCGGTCGAATACGCCAAGCCGCTGCAGGGCGACTATCTGCCCGCCACCCTGACCGCGAAGGACTACCCCAATCTGATCGCGGAAGGAGCGCAGGTCGACACCATCGCGGTGCCGGCGGTGCTGGCGGCCTACAACTGGGCGCCCAACACCGAGCGCTATCGCAAGCTCGCGCTGTTCGTGGACAACTTCTTCACGAAATTTCCGGCCTTCCAGAAGACACCCTTCCATCCGAAATGGAAGGAGGTCTCGCTGTCGGCTCCGCTGCAGGACTGGAACCGTTTCCCGGCCGCCAAACAATGGCTCGACGAGCACAAGATCGAGCCCGTCGCGCGCAGCCGGTTCGACGAATTCCTGAAGCAGAAGACGGCGGGCGGAAAGCTGCCCTCCGACCCCGAGCGGGAAGCGCTGTTCAAGCAGTTCCAGGCATGGGAGGCCGAACAGGCGCGGGCGCAGGTGCGGCCGACGCAAAAGCCGCGGTAGTCTCAGTCCAATCCGGTCTCGGCCGCGTGGGAACCGGAATCCTCGCGGTCGATGCCCCGCTGCAGCGCGGCGCGGGCGGCATCGCGATGCTCCGGCAGGATGTGGGCGGCGACCATCCGGATCGCGGTGGCGAGCACCGCGGCGTCGTCGGTGAAACCCAGCACCGGCAGCATGTCCGGGACAAAATCGAACGGCAGGATGAAATAGGCCATGGCCCCGAGCAGCGCCGCCTGCACGTGGCGCGGCGTCTGCCGGTCGAACGCGCAGTAATAGGCCGCGAGCAGTTCCTCGGCGAACGGCAGTCTCGCCGCGACCCGCTTCAGCTTGATCCAGAAGCGCCGGCGAACGCTTTCGCGGTCTTTTGCCAGCTCGTCGGCCGGCTCGAAACCCACGGTATGTTCGGATGCCATCGCTTAGGGCTCCCCCAAACTTGCGCGGCGGATCGCCGCAGGTAAAGAGTTGGGGATGTCGTGCCCCCGCTGCAAGATTAGTCGGTATCAGGCCACGCCGAATTGCCTTGATATCGCGTTCATGGCCTTGGCGAGGGCGATATCGAGGGCGGTAACGCCGCCGGCGTCGTGGGTGGCCAGCACCACTTCCACCGTCTTGTAGACGTTGCGCCATTCGGGGTGATGATCGCTCTTCTCGGCCACCAGTGCGGCGCGGGTCATGAACCCGAACGCCTCGTTGAAATCCTTGAAGACGAAGGTTCGCGCGATCGCCTCGCGGCCGGGCGTCTCAGTCCATCCCGGCAGCAACTCCAGCAACGCCGCCTTTCGAGCCTCCGCTGACAACCGCTCCGCCATGACCGCCTCCCGCTTCACGTGAACTTTACCCTAACATCGAAGTTGGGTTCAGGGATCCATGCCACAATAAGGCGGCAAAGCCGGTCCAGAGCCCTGTTCGGAGCCCTGCGGTAACCATGACCTAGATGTAACTCCGCGCCGGCCGGAAATTTGCTAGAATATTGTTTCAACCGATTGGCAGCATGAATTTGAACGTCAAACGATTGTTTGCGAGATCGACCGGAGGAGTCGGGCCGGTCGAACCGACGATGCCACAATCGCCTCGCTCGGCGAAACGGCGGCTGATGTTCGTCATGCTGGCGGCGCTCCTCGCCGTGGTCGGCGCGGTCGCGGCGGCCTACTACTTTGCGATGCGCCCGGTGACGCTGCGGATCGCGGTCGGACCGGCCAACAGCGAAGACGTCAAGGTGATTCAAACCCTGACGCAGGCCTTTGTCCCGGCGCGCGGCCAGATCCGTTTGCGCCCGATGCAGACCGATGGAGCCAAGGCGAGCGCCCAGGCGCTGGCGGATGGCAAGGCCGATCTCGCCATCATCCGCGGCGATCTCGACGTGCCTAAAAATGCCCAGGCAGTGGCAACGCTGCGCAAGAACGTCGCGGTGCTGTGGGTGCCTCCGGCTGCCAAAGTCAAAGGCAGGAAAGCGGCGCCGAAGATCACCAAGATCGCCCATCTTGCCGGACGCCGCATCGGCGTGGTCGGCCGTACCGAAGCCAATGTCAATTTGCTCAAGGTGATCCTGCAGCAATACGGGGTCGATTCGACCAAGATCGAGATCGTCCAGTTTCCGGCCAATGAAGCCGCGGAAGCCATCCGCAACCAGAAGGCGGATGCCTATCTCGCCGCCGGCCCCGTCAACAGCAAGATCACCGCGGACGCGATTGCGGCCTCGACCAGGGATGGCGGGGTTCCGACCTTCCTCGCGATCGATTCGGCCGCGGCCATCGCCCAGAACCACCCGGTTTACGAGGCCTCCGAAATACCTGCCGGCGCTTTCGGCGGCTCGCCTGCCAGGCCGGAGGAAGAGATCAAGACGATCAGCTTCTCCCACCACATCGTGGCGCGGAAAGGCCTGGCCGAATCGACGGTCGCCACCTTTACCCGGCAGCTGTTCGCGGTACGCCAAACCTTGAAGACGGATTTTCCGCTGGCGGCGCAGATCGAAACTCCCGACACCGACAAGGACGCCGTGATCCCCGTGCATCCCGGCGCCGCGGCCTATGTCGACGGCGAGGAAAAGACCTTCCTCGAGCGCT